>JAGZNE010000056.1:0-9696 GCA_018363825.1 Atopobium sp.
CGCTACAACGCAGCTGAGCGTCCAACAAAGATGGGAACCTTCCCACAGTATGATCACCCACACACCCTCGCACGTTACGCTGAGGCAGGTCGTTTCTGCGGCGTTACCGGCAAGGATGACCGTGAGGTCTTTGAGAACTTCGTCAAGAAGATTGAGGAGCTCAAGGCATACATCGGCGTCAAGGAGACCATCAAGGACTACGGCGTAGATGAGAAGTACTTCCTCGATACCCTTGACGAGATGTCTGAGCAGGCATTCGATGACCAGTGCACTGGCGCAAACCCACGCTATCCACTTGTCTCCGAGCTTCGCGAGCTCTATCTGGATGCTTACTACGGTCGTGAGCCAGGCTTCTACGAGGACTAACTCTCGCGTGTGTCACAGTCGCGGCCGCTACGTCGCGCATTCACCGCTTCCGACTCGTAGCGCGTAAAGCACAAAACAAGAACCGGTTACCTAAACCCCAGGTAACCGGCTCTTTTTCTTGTCTTCTGAACTTTCTGCCTGATCGCCTGATGTGCAAATTCGATTGAAACTGTTGCTACAGATTCACAAAACACATCTATGTCACTTAATCTGTCAAAAAAGGCTATACATTGCTTCAATAATGCGTGTTTAGCGCAGAATATCGTCATTTGATGTGCTATTAGCATCGAATTTTGCAGATTATCCGACATTGCTGTGTTGTCGCATGGGGCAATTCAGGGATAGTTAAATTTTATATATTAGTTCATTCATAAATCTGTATATTGAATCAAGTTTATTCATCAAAATGAATTGCTCATGAGAATACTGACGTAACGCCCGCTTAATCCGGTACAGATTGCTATCTCCCAAGTCCTTTTTAATACTTAGGAACATATTTTGCATTGCGAGCTGGTTTCTGTAAATATCTGCATTCACAAAGTACTCCTTAATACTTACTGAATTCAGCTCATTTGTTCTTTGATTGTCTTTTCTTTGCTGATAGAAGCCATCATGATATGCACCGTTATATTCAATAGCCACTAAATTCAATCCAGACAAATTTGATTTGGACATCTTGCCATAAAGTAAATCTAACCTTCGTTCTTTAGGTTGAACCTCTTGGTTTATTTGGTCTTTTATTACATACGATTTATTCAACGCAATCGGCATTTGATTGAAACCACCTTCACAATATGGCAGGGCAGATCTAATTGCCATTTTGACCTCCATGGGAGAGGCTGCATCGGAAAAGAAATAGCGCATGTTTCTTCGCGTAGTTCTCAAACCGGGAGAGTACGATTCAAGTGCATTCAATAGAGATGCAAGCTCGTTCGAAGTTACCAATGGCATATCAAATTCACAGAGTTCACCGTTTGCGAGATGACCATAACTGGCCATCAGTAGATTAGCCAGTACAATTTGATGGAGAGGACTCTTATTCCTTGACATCATACAAACAGCTAAAGCAGGCGAGATGCAATACACATTTTGTCCGAGCTCAATAAGCGAACCAACAGGTAAAAGGCATTTGAATTGATGAGATACTCGCGCATCGCAATTCCTTGTCCGCAAATTATCTCTGAGCATTTCATGAGTGGTTTTAGCCAAAACTATGCCATATTCTTTCTTCAGAAATTGAAGCTTTTCTTCATATGTCTCATCTGAACATGCAGCGTACGTTGCGCGGAAATCCCTTGATGAGCGTTGTGATAACACCTCATCGTTTCCGTGTATCTTAAGTTGTCCACAGATTTGAAGTGCAGTTTCATGCGAGAAAATAATATCTATTCGTTCCTCCTTAGATTGAGAAGCGAATATATCAGCACGCTTTGTCAGCAATCTGACAGCTATTTGTAAGTTCCCTGGCTTGGTTTTGCCATAATAAAAAGTCCTCTCATACCATCAGGTAAAAGAGGGACTTAGATGAAAATTAAACTAAAGAATCCATAAATCGTTGCGCCCAATCAACATAAAATTCATACGATTGGACGCACTGATGGGTTGTGCACAACAACAAAAACGCTCTTGGTAGGCCCACACGACGCCTAAACGTGTCGGTAGATTACAAACTTGAAAGCGACACCTTCTGGAGTCACGCCGCCATCTTCCTCGTTACAAACTTCCCACGCAGGATCTTCGTCCAGGTTGGGGAAGTACGTGTCCGCGTCAACTACGGTGTCGTGCTTCGTGATGTACGCGTAAGAGCACTTGTCGAGAAGAGCGCGGTAAATTGAAGCGCCTCCAATAAGCCAGACCTTCTCGGGAGCTTCATCCGCAACTAAACGAAGCGCTTCCTCTGCCGACGACACCACCTCAACGCCTTCGACCTGGTAATCGGCATTTCTAGAAATGACAATGTTACGGCGACCTTTAAGCGGTCCACCAGGGAAGCTCTCCAGCGTCTTTCTGCCCATGACAACCGTGCAACCGCGCGTGTGCTCAACAAAATACTTCATGTCAGCCTTGTTGGGGATGAGAAGATCTCCGTCGCATCCGATGCCCCAATCGCGTGTTACAGAAACAATTGCGTTCATGTGGTTCTCCTGGCAAGTATCGTCTTACATGAAATGATGATCTTAGCTTGAGCATCCGTCCGGGCGCCTGCAGCGCCAGCCGCGCCAACCGCATCTGCTCGTGCGTGCCTGCAACGCCAGCCGCGTCTGTTCGGGCGCGCCTGCAACGCCAGCCGCGTCCGCAGCAACTGCGCCTAAACCGCAATCGGAATGTTCTTAATCTGCGGACCGTGCTGATAATCCTCGACAATGAGGTCGTCAGTAGTGAAGTCGTAGAAGTTGGTGACGTTAGGGTTCAGGCTCACCTTTGGCGCATCAAAGGTGGGGCGAGAAATCAATTCTTTAACAATGTCAACGTGGCGATCATAAATGTGGGCATCGGCAATCATGTGAACCAGCTCACCAGCCTCCATGCCGCTGACCTGCGCAACCATCATGAGCAAGATAGCATACTGGCAAACATTCCAGTTGTTAGCTGCAAGAATATCCTGGCTACGCTGAACAAGCAGCAGGGTAAGTGTAGGCTTGTCCTTACCTGCTTCCTGAGTAACGTTATAGATTGCGTTGAATGCGCAAGGGTAGAGGTTCATCTCCGAGAGGTCGGCAAAGGTATACAGGTTGGTCATAATACGGCGGCTGAACGGATTTTCCTTGAGGTCCTTGAGTACGCGATCCATCTGGTCATAGTCGCCATCGGAGTAGTGAGAAACCTGTCCAACCTGATAACCGTAAGCCTTGCCAATGGAACCAGACTCATCAGCCCATGAATCCCAGATGTGTGAGTTAAGATCGTTAACGTTGTTAGACTTCTTCTGGTAAATCCACAGAACCTCGTCCATGGCGCTCTTGAGCGCAGTGCGACGAAGCGTCAGCGCTGGAAACTCCTCGCGCAAATCATAGCGATTGCAGACGCCAAACTTCTTGATTGTGTATGCTGAGGTACCATCTTCCCAGGTAGGACGGACCTTCTCGCCCTCGGTGGTGGTGCCGTTTTCAATAATGTCGGAGCACATATCAATAAAAATGCGATCTGCTTTGCTCATATTCAATCCTTCAAAATACCGTTCAAAATGGAATAAACACCTGCTAGTTGTACGTATAGCAAGTCTTTTCCAAGTACATTACCAGTTGCTGTCAGTATAAGCGCTGTAGGGGTCCCCAAAAAGCGGGCTTGTACTTGTACGAGTGTCCGCAACACAAGAACGTCCCAGTCCCGAGAGCAGCATAATAACTATAAAAAATAGCAAGCCTGCAGGGAAAGGAGAGCCATCAGGCATCTGCGACGGATCGTTTGGGTCAAAGTCAGGGCCCTCGTCGCCAAATTCATGCCTGTTATCCCTGGTATCGTGGTTGTCGTCTTTCTTTGCCATCAATCCTCAATCAAACGCTTACACTTTGATGATACCCGTCGTCGCCCAAGGATTTCATGGCGAGAAACCCCTCTTTTTGTCACTCCACATTCTCTGCAAAGTATTTTGCACACGACGACTTGTTCGCGCCTGCAGCTCGCTTACACCCGCAGCATCCGCGCCTACAGCGCTCGCGCCCGCGGTTCACGCACCCGCGGCTCACGCGCCCGTAGCTCCTACAGGTGCTGCGACGCAAAGATGTCGTTCCAGAACGTGCCAAGCTGCTTGATGAGCTCAATGTCTGCAGGAAGCCACTGCACGTCAAACAGCTCGTTTTGAGCAAGCCAACGAAGCTCCGAGTGAACCTCTGGATCTGCAACAGGCTCCTCAGACTCGCCGAGCGTGCAGACATAACAATCCATATGCAGGTCAAAGGTGGGGTAGGAGTAAGTTACCGTGTCGTAGAAAAACGCTGCCTGCACGCTACAGTGCAGCTCTTCCTGAATTTCTCGACGTAAGGCCTGCTCAGAGGTCTCTCCAGCCTCAACTTTTCCGCCAGGAAACTCCCAGAAGCCAGCATTATCCGAATCTGCTCTACAAGCAGCAAGAATTTTGTTGTCTTTATAGAAGATAGCTGCAGCTACATTGACTGTTTTGGCCTCGGACATGTTACCCCTCCAGCCTGACTGTTGCAAAGACGGTGGAACTCTCGGCATCTTTGAGCACTACCGAGAAACCCGTCTCATCGGTGTATACCTGGGGAGTAATGGTGTCGCCCAAGCGTGCCTGACTTCTGTACTGCACCACAATGCGGCGCAGCTTGTGAGAATAACCTAGGGCCACAAGCGTGTCGACGGCCATGAGCACGTACTGAGCATTGTTGACGTGCTTGTTTGTATCCAGGTGCTGCTGAGAAACAAGAATGGCTGGACCATCAACTGCATTTCCATCAAGTGCAATTTTTCGAGGAGTTGGTGGCAAATCTACGCGAGGCTCGCCAGTAATGTAGATGCTCTCGCTTTCTGGAACACGAGCAGCCTTGCCTTCTTTAATGTCCATTAAATACCAGGTAGAATCAGCTTTTACGATGGTTGCTCCGTCTGCATCATTAATAACAAACGACCTTGATGCTTGAAGACCCTTCATCTGATATGACCAGGTACCTACGCAGATCTTCTCGCCAAATTGAGGAAGACGGTCAACTTGGATTTGCCACGTTGCTAGGACCCATGCGTACCCCTCGCTGGTCAGTTGCTTAAAGCCGCGGCCAATATCTTCTGAGTGGAACGTCGAGCAATCCTGCAGGTAGTTCATAACGCCTACCAGGGAAAGCTTTCCGGTCTCATCGCACTCGCTATATCTAACTCTACTTTCAATGGTGTACATACAAATCCAAACTCGAAATCAGCGTTTGCTGAGGTATTACAATATGTCGAGAAACCCGTCTAGTTGTCCCATGGAAACGAACCCGGCAAGCGGTCTTTGACTTTTTGAGTGGTATCGTCAAGTTTCTGCTTAGTTACCTGGACTTTTTGCGAAACCTGTTGAGCCTTTTGGGTAGCAATAAGAGTTGCATTCTGGGCCGCCGCATTTGCCTTTTGAGCTGCTGCGTTTGCTTTCTGCGATGCGTTTTGTGCCGCAGCGCTTACTTTTTGCGAAGCATTCTGTGCGGCTTCTTCAACCTTCATTGATGCATCTTGAGCTGCGGCTTCAACTTTGTGATGGGTAGTAGGCCCATTCCAAAGAAGGCTAGCAACCGTGTCCAAAAAATAAAGCGTAACCACAATAAACGCCACAACCGAGACAGTATGCTTGGAGAAAATCATCAAAATATTAAGCATCGTTGGAACGAGCACAAAAACTGAGGCAACAGAAAACGCGCCAAACACCGCGCTGGCCTGGGGACAAACATGACCATGCAAGTTAAACTTAAACATGGAGTAGTCCCACCACTTCTTTTTAAAGCGACGCTCCAAAAAGAGGCCGGTCGAGTACTCAATAACTGTGGCTAAAACTGCACCAATGATAAAGACAATAATTGGATTAGAAATCTGGCCTAGTACCAGCCATTCTGCAATCGCTCCAATGCCATAAATAGGGCAGGTAGGACCAAAAAGAAAACCGCGCTTGGTAAATTCTCCCTCAACAACGGAGCAGTAAATGGTCTCGTATACCCAACCACCAAAAGAAATCAACGCAAAAATTATGACCATCTGAGGCAGATGCTGCACAAAGAGCTCAATATTCTTATCGAGTGCAAAGAGCGTACGCAGTGTCTCAGTCATAGTGCTCACGAGAGGTTTCCGTAATCCATGTAGTCGTTAAACTCATTCGACTCATTGTTTGTTGTGCACTGAAAATCGCTTTCAGGTGTCGAGAAACCCGTTGGGCGGAAACCATCTTTTTTGTATGGATTGCCTGTTAGTGTTTCTGCAGTTGAACAAGCTTTATCGCAAGTTGTTACAATCCAAGCCTCTTTGGTATGAGGTGGAATAGGAACTAGAGGAAACATGTGATGCAAGATAATGTCTTCCTCAACAGGGGTTAAATCAGGGAAATCCTCGCGAGCATTATCAAGTGCATGGCGAGGGTGCGTAAATCCGTGCCAGTTGTCTGGCGCAGCCTCGTGATCGTGCCAATCGTAGAGGTAGTAGTCATGCAGAAGCGCGCCACGTACAAGGGCTTGCTCGTCAACTTTGATGCCAGCGTTCATGGCAAAGGCAAGGCTGCTATAAGCAACCGCAATAACGTGGTCGAGCGTGCTGGTAGTTCCATGTTGTGTAAAAGTTGCAAGCTGATAGAGTCTTCCGGACTTCAGAATAGGAGTCGAAAGCTCATCGAACCTCTCGCGAATTTTAGAAACGTCAACCAAAAAATATCCCATCAACTGTGCGCACACATTAGAAAATCGTGAGCGTACCTTAGCAATGTATCTATAAAAGATTAGTTAATCTGACGGTTACGTGCAATCTTTTTGGCTGAATGTTACGAAAACGAAAGAAAAGAAAACGCAAGCTTTGGCGGTGCCTATTGTGCTGTTTAACTGCTCTTATGCTTTCTTACTGTAAGGGCTCATGTAGTCCACTACTACGTTTACCGCGCCAGGAAGACACCTAGCAGAATAGGCGTATATGTCGTGGCAGGTGACCTCGCCATTTACTTCCAGTGGCATAGGTGCTGTTGATTCAACGGTAATTTCTTTGCCGCTAAAGCTATTGAGGTAGGGCCTACCAAGCGAGTCTCCCGTGCGATCAAAGAAACCAGAAAGCAGTGGGCGTACCAGTTTTGCAGTCATGTGAGTCTCAATGACAATAACCTCAAGCAAACCGTCATTCATACGATTACCAGGGGCTAATTCAATTCCTGCTTGCATCATGGAGCTGTTTGCAATAAGGCAGCCAATGCCCTGAAGCTCATGTACTTTGCCGTCAACGGTAATTTTGAAGTCGTGAACTGGCGGCATAAGGTTGGCTAGGGCCGCAGTAAAGTATGCGGCTTCTCCAAAGGTTTGTTTGTGGGGTATAGCTGAACGCATAATTTCTGCGTCAAGGCCTGTACCGGCCATTAAAGGAACTCCAGCTACATGGGTTTCTCCCGACACTGTGGTCCAGGTAATCTCACCCAGATCAAGCTGTGCGGTCTGAAGGTTTCTGCAGGCCAGCGCCAGTGCGTTAGGTTCAGGAGCGTTTCCAATATTTGCAGCTAGAAGATTAGCGGTTCCAGAAGGGAAGACAAGAATAGGTGTCTGGCATCCTCTAAGGCCGTAGAGCAGGCTAGATACGGTTCCATCTCCGCCCGAGAGCACCACTACGTCAAAATTTTCAGGCTGAACAGAACTCAGAACCTCATCTGTGCGCCAATGGCTTTCAACTAGCTTTACCAGGCATTCGTCGCCGCTTTTCAGAAGAGCGCGCTCAAATTCAAAGATTGCGTCAGAGCTAAAACCCGAGCAAGGATTGTGAATGATGAGGGTTCTCATATATCCTCCGAAGATTTGCAACAAGCTGGTATATCATTTTGATACGTATGAGTGTATCGCTTTACGTTAGGTACTTAATCGGCAATTGGATGGACGCATTGTATATAGCAACCTCAGAAGAACTTTCCGCATTTTGCGAGCGAGCAAAGACTTCGCATATCCTTGCAGTTGATACGGAGTTTCTTCGCGAGAAAACCTACTTTCCCAAGCTTTGCCTGGTGCAGGTTTCCACAGGTTCAGAGATTGCTGCGATTGATCCCTTGCTTATTGATGACCTAACTCCGCTTAAAGAGCTCTTGGAAAATCCGCAGATTGTCAAGATTATCCATGCGTGCTCACAGGACCTTGAGGTCTTACTAGAAAAAATGGACTGCGCATGCGCACCTGTTTTTGATACGCAGGTAGCAGCCGCATTTTTGGGTATGCGCCAGCAGGTGAGCTACGCCGGGTTGGTAGAAAATTTTGCTAACGTTAAGCTTGCTAAAGCAGAGTCTTTAACAGACTGGTCAAAGCGACCGCTTGATAAAGAACAGCTGGTATATGCCGAGGATGACGTCAGATATCTTCCTGCAATTTATCATCAGATGATCGAGAAACTCATCAAGCTTGACCGTTTAAGCTGGGTAAAGCCAGAGATGGACCAGCACACCAATATTGAGCAGTATCGTCGAGACCCCTATCAGGCGTATCTTCGTTTGAAGCGTTCTGGCTCGCTTACACGCAGACAGCTTGCCATTGCTCGAGAAGTTTGTGCCTGGCGAGAAGAAACTGCAGCTAAAAGAGATGTTCCACGTAAATGGGTGCTTTCTGACGAACTTATTATTGAGATTTGTCGTCGTGTGCCTACAACACCCGATAGACTACGCAAAATTCGCGGTACTGAACAGATTTCTCAAGGTGGGGTAGTGCATCTTTTGGATGCAATCAAACGTGGTCAAAAGACCCCCGCTGATCAGTGTCCAAAAATTGAGCATCATGCTCATCCTTCAGCTGGTTCTGAAGGTGTTGTTGAGCTTATGTATGCCCTTATTAGGATTGTTTCAGAAAAAGAAGGAATTGCATCTCCTTTGATTGCCAATAAAGATGACCTTACTGATCTGCTTTTGGATAAGGTTGATGCAAGACTTAAAACTGGATGGCGCTATCAATTAGTGGGCAAGCAGCTTGTGGGACTACTCAATGGCGAGGTAGGACTTACCGTCAAAAACGGTCGAGTAGAGCTGTTGTAATAGAAGCGTTTTAACCTAGGGTTAAGTGTGATTACTCTTGCAAACCTGACTTTTTGTCCGGTGAGTTGGGTATACTCATCTTTATACATAGATAGGAGAAAAATATGTATTACTCTGGTGCGTTTATCCCATACGTTGTTCTAGTAGTTGCCTCGTTGGTGCTCGGATTGGGCACTCAGTGGTACATCAAGCATGAATTTAAAAAGTATTCTTTAGTTCCTTCAGGGTTTAATGCCACCGGCGCTTCTGTTGCTCGCGCCATGATGGACACAAATGGAGCAGCTAATGTTGGTATCAAGAGGATTTCTGGTGAACTTACCGATAACTATGATCCACGCGATAATTGCCTGCACCTTTCTGATGCAAACTTCTCTGAGGGTAGCGTAGCCTCCGTTGCTGTTTCTTGTCACGAGGCGGGTCATGCAGTTCAGACAGCCAAAATGTATATGCCATCTCGCGTTCGTTCCGCTCTTGTTCCTGTTGTTAATTTGGCATCTGCAGCGTGGATTTATGTCTTTCTTGCTGGTGTCTTGCTCAATGTTTCAGGCTTGACTGTGCTTGCAATTTGGCTCTATGCATTTACCTTCTTGTTCCATATAGTTACGCTTCCTGTAGAGATTGATGCCTCAAGGCGTGGATTGGCTTTTTTGAAGGCAAAC
>JAGZNE010000057.1:0-9690 GCA_018363825.1 Atopobium sp.
GAGTTTTTGCCTGGCCAGTTTGACCAGCGCGCAGACTCCGCGGCTGAGTGTGTGCAGCTCATCAGCCAGGGAGAGCGTCCACTTGTGCGCTCCGCTCGCCTTTACGTACTGACCGGAAACCTCACTGAGGCAGACGTTGCCGCTATCAAGAATTACCTGATCAACCCCGTTGAGGCTCGCGAGGCTTCCCTTGAGCTGCCCGAGACCCTCAAGATTTCCATTCCAGAGCCTGCTGACGTAGAGATTCTTGAGGGCTTTAATGCCCTTGACCAGGACGGCCTCAAGGAGTTCATTGCTTCTCACGGCCTTGCTATGGACCTGGCTGACCTCACCTTCTGCCAGCAGTACTTCACCACAGAGCAGCGCGATCCCACCATCACCGAGATTCGTGTCATTGATACCTACTGGTCAGACCACTGCCGCCACACCACCTTTAACACCGGAATTACCGGCGTGCAGATTGATGATGACCTGGTAAAAGCCGCGTTTGAAAAGTACCTCTCCATGCGCAAAGAGCTTGGGCGAGAAGATCGTGCCGTCTCTCTTTGGGACATGGCAACTATTGGTGCAAAGTACCTTCGCGAGAAGGGCGTTCTCACCAATCTTGATGAGTCAGAAGAAATCAACGCCTGCACCGTAAAAGTCAAGGTAGACGTTGACGGCAAAGACGAAGACTGGCTTTTCCTCTTCAAGAACGAGACTCACAACCATCCAACCGAGATTGAGCCTTTTGGTGGCGCAGCTACCTGCATCGGTGGCGCTATCCGCGACCCTCTTTCTGGCCGCAGCTATGTCTACCAGGCAATGCGCGTCACGGGCGCTGCAGACCCAACCGTTCCTGTTTCCCAGACGCTTCCTGGAAAGCTTCCTCAGCGCACCATTGTGCGCACGGCAGCGGCAGGTTATTCCAGCTACGGCAACCAGATTGGCCTTGCTACAGGCCAGGTTTCTGAGCTCTACCACCCAGGCTATGTTGCAAAGCGAATGGAGATTGGTGCTGTTGTAGGCGCAACTCCTCAAAGCCACGTTCGCCGCGAGCGTCCAGAAGATGGCGATATCATCGTTCTTCTCGGCGGCCGCACTGGTCGCGACGGCATTGGCGGCGCAACCGGTTCCTCCAAGGCCCACGACGCTGGCTCCATTGAGCGCGACGGTGCCGAGGTCCAGAAGGGCAACGCCCCTGTTGAGCGCAAGCTTCAGCGCCTCTTCCGCCGTGAAGACGCTTGCAAACTCATTAAGCGCTGCAACGACTTTGGTGCAGGCGGTGTCTCTGTTGCTATTGGCGAGCTCGCCGACGGCCTTGACATCAACCTGGACGCTGTCCCTAAGAAGTATGACGGCCTTGATGGCACTGAGCTGGCAATCTCCGAGTCTCAGGAGCGTATGGCCGTTGCGCTTGAGGCAAAAGACGTCGATCAGTTCTGCGCATACGCCCGCGAGGAAAACCTTGAGGCAACCATTGTGGCAACAGTCACCGAGGACCCTCGCCTGGTCATGCGCTGGCGCGGTCAAAAGATTGTCAATATTAGCCGTGCATTTCTTGCCTCAAACGGCGCACCTAAATCAATCACCGTGCGCCTGGCCAAGCCTCTTGCCTACCAGCGTACCTGGGCAGGCACAACTCTTGGCGAGAAACTCCACTCGCTGGTACGCGATCTAAACGTTGCATCCAACAAGGGTCTCTCCGAGCGCTTTGACTCTACCATTGGCGCAGGTACCGTCCTCATGCCATTCGGTGGCGCTCGCCAGCTGACCCCTGCCCTTTCTATGGTGGCTAAGCTTCCTGTTATGGGTCAGACCAACACGGTCTCGGGCATGGCTTGGGGCTTTAACCCCTACCTCATGGAAGCCGACCAATTCCGCGGCGCCTACCTCTCTGTTGTTGAGTCCGTTTCCAAGCTGGTTGCTACCGGCTTTAAGTACCAGGACCTCTACCTCACCTTCCAGGAGTACTTCGAGAAGCTCGGTCAGAATCCAAACCGTTGGGGCAAGCCAGCAGCGGCCCTTCTTGGCGCACTGATGGCACAGGTCAACCTTGGTCTTGCAGCTGTTGGCGGCAAGGACTCCATGTCCGGCACCTTTGAGGACCTGGACGTTCCACCAACGCTGGTTTCGTTTGCTACCGGCCTTACCAAGGTAGATAAGATTGTCTCCAACGAGTTCAAGGGTGCAGGTCACAGGCTTATCTCCATTGTCCCGTCCTACGACGAGAGCGGCCTTCTCCCCGATAACGAGTCCCTGCTCACCGCATACAAGCTGGTCAGCACCCTGGTCCAGTCCAAGAGTGCGCTTGCCATCACCACACCAGGTTACGGCGGCGTGGCCGAGGCTCTCTTCAAGAGTTGCCTGGGCAACAAGCTGGGCGTTGAGCTGGTCCCAGAGATTTCTGCCGACGCGCTCTTCTCGCCAACCTACGGTGCCTTCATCGTTGAGCTGGCAGACGGCGTATCCGTTGACGACGTCGACGGCGTATGCGTGGCTCCTCTGGGCGTCACCACGTCCGAGTACGCTTTCAGCGCGTGTGGCGAGAAGATCGACCTCTCCGAGCTTCAGGAAGCATGGGAACGCCCACTTGAGGAGGTCTTCCCGTACCGCGGAGGCTCCGACGAGGCTGTGGAGAAAATCAGCTTCGACGGTGCATCCACACGACACTCCTATGCTGGCCCAGCCCTTATCGCACCTGCTCGCCCACGCGTCATCATCCCCGTATTCCCAGGTAACAACTGCGAGTACGACGTTGCGCGTGCCTTTGAGCGTGCGGGCGCTGATCCAACCACGCTGGTCATTAACAATCTGACACCTCAGGACATTGTTGAGTCCGCAAATGCGCTGGCAGAGTCCATCAAGAAAAGCCAGATTGTCATGATTCCAGGCGGTTTCTCTGGCGGAGACGAGCCAGACGGATCAGCTAAGTTTATCTGCGCCCTCTTCCGCGCACCTCAGGTTACCGAGGCTGTTCGCGAGCTTCTGCAGCAGCGTGATGGCCTTATGCTGGGCATCTGCAACGGCTTCCAGGCACTCATCAAGCTGGGCCTTGTTCCTTACGGCGATATCCGACCCATGGATGACACCTGCCCAACGCTGACGTTCAACACCATCGGCCGCCACCAGAGCCAGCTTGTCCGTACCAGCGTTGCATCCACGATGTCGCCATGGCTCTCCAAGTGCACGCTTGGCGACATCCACACCATCGCAATCAGCCACGGAGAAGGTCGCTTTGTTGCTTCCAACGAGCTTCTTGAAACGCTCAAGGCTAACGGCCAGATCGCAACGCAGTACGTTGACGCAACAGGTACTCCAAGCATGGACTTCTCCGTTAACCCTAACGGCTCCGTCCTGGCTATCGAGGGAATTACCAGCCCCGATGGTCGCGTCCTGGGCAAGATGGGCCACACGGAGCGCTCCGGTGCAGGCCTCTACAAGAACATCCCTGAGCTCACTGTTGGCGACCAGTTCCAGCCTCTGATTGAGGGCGGCGTCGAGTACTTCAAGTAAGGTGCGCTCGCAGGTTGCAAGCGATTTCTACCCGGTATCCATTTCGTGTGGATACCGGGTTTCTTGTGCGAAAGCGCTGCTAGTGGACGGGTTTCTCGCCAGGCGGGCGGTGCGAGCTGAGTGTGAGCTTGGTTCGCAGCGGACACGCGCTTATGGAGCCTGATTTTCCCGCCAAGTCTGAACGATTTGCCGGAAAAGCGCACCATATCTGAGCTATTTGCCGGTTTTTCTCGCCAAGTCTGAGCGAATTTACTCAGACATGGTGGGGTTTTCAGGCTCGCAAAATTTGGAGACAGCACCCCAGTTAGAACGTGCCTGATTTCTGCAAAGAATCTGTAACTTCTGCCTAAAAATGTAAAAGAATCGGTGGATTTGCCTGATTTTGTCAAAGAATCGGTGCCGCAAATACAGATTCTTTGCACTTTTCAGGCGCGCATAGTGAAAGTAAGGCGCGCGATGCCAGAAAGGAGTACTTGCCGAGAAACCCGTGCGCCCGCACGCGCACCTGGCGAGAAACCCGTGTGCTCGTACCGCACAACGCTGCGCAGAAAAGCCGTATACTTATGACGATATAGTCTACGAAAGGATTGATATGTCTGACGCTCTGATTCCACAAAATTCCTGCGTACTTGTCACCGGCGGCGCGGGCTTTATTGGCAGCCACACCGTTGTTGAACTGCTCAATTCCGGCTACGAGGCTGTTATTGTTGATAACCTCTCCAATACTTCGGCAAAGGTTATCGATCGCATCAAAACCATTGTGGGAGAAGAAAACGCTAAGCGCCTTTCGTTCTACGAGGCAGACGTCAACGATGCAGATGCACTGAACCACATCTTTGATGAGCACGCCATTAACTTTGTCATCCACTTTGCTGGCTTCAAGGCCGTCGGCGAGTCCGTTACCAAGCCTATCGAGTACTACACAAACAACCTGGGCAACACCCTCACCCTTCTTGATGTCATGAGAAACCACGGTTGCAAGTCAATTATTTTCTCGAGCTCTGCCACTGTTTACGGAGATCCAGATAGTCTTCCTCTGACCGAGCAAAGCCCCAAGAAGAACGCAACCAATCCTTATGGCTGGACCAAGTGGATGATTGAACAGATTCTCACCGACGTCCACACCGCAGATCCAGAGTGGAACGTTGTCCTGCTTAGATACTTCAATCCTATTGGCGCTCACCAGTCCGGCCTCATCGGAGAAGATCCTGCAGGTATTCCAAACAACCTGGTGCCTTACGTGGCTCAGGTTGCCGTGGGCAAGCGCGAGGCTGTTCACGTCTTTGGCGACGACTACAACACACCTGATGGCACGGGCGTTCGCGACTACATCCACGTTTGCGACCTTGGCTCCGGCCACGTAGCTGCACTTAAATGGATGGCTGGCCGCACAGGAGTTGAAATCTTCAACCTGGGCACTGGCACTGGTAGCTCGGTACTTGACGTTATCAAGGCGTTCTCAAAGGCTTGCGGCAAAGAGATTCCTTACGTTATTGAGCCTCGCCGCGCAGGTGACGTTGCAACCAACTACGCCGACTGCCAGAAAGCTGCTGACATGCTTGGCTGGAAGGCTCAGTACGACCTTGCCGACATGTGCCGCGATTCCTGGAAGTGGCAGTCGATGAACCCAGACGGCTATCGCGGCTAGGATTTCCGTGAACTTCGCCGACTACCTCACACAAAAGCTTCCTGCCGTCGAGACAGAGATCATGCGCGGACTCCCCGCGGCACCCGCAGCACCCGCGGCACCCGCAGCACCCGCAGCGCCCGCAACGCCCGCAGCAGTGGCGGCCTCGCCCGCAGCCACGTCCGCACCTTCGGAGCGCACTCGCGCGGACCTGAACACCTACCTCTACCAGCCACTTGCTCACTTTAGTGCGGGCGGCGGCAAGCGCGTGCGTCCGGTCCTCTGCTGCCTGGGCGCCGAGGCTGTTGGAGGCTCGGCAGAAGCTGCTCTGCCCGTGGCCTGCGCAATCGAGGACTTCCAGTCGGCGGCCCTTATCCACGATGACATCGCAGATAAATCAGAGCTACGCCGTGGCGAGAAGTGCCTCTACAAGACACTCGGTACCGGACTTGCCATCAACGTTGGTGATTCTGCGCTGGTCAATGTTGTCAGACGCGTTACCGCAACCGACCACCTCTCTGACCAGCTTAAAGTTCGCGTTATCGACGCCCTTCTCGCCATGCAAGAGCACACCCTTGAGGGTCAGGCTCTCGACCTCGGTTGGGCTCAAAACGAGCGCTGGGATGTTACCTCTGAGCAGTATCTTTTTATGGCGCTCTCCAAAACCGCCTATTACTCTGCTGCATATCCCCTGGTACTGGGCGCGCTTATTGGCGGTGCTGACCAGAAAACGCTTGATGCGCTCAAGGATTTTGGCCTCAAGGTAGGCCTTGCCTTCCAGCTGCAAGACGATCTTCTCAACCTGGTAGGAAACGCCGAGGTACAGGGTAAAGACTTTAGGTCAGACATCACTGAGGGCAAACGCACGCTTGCGGTGGTCTACGCGATTGAGCACCTTGGCTCGGCAGAAAAGACAGAGCTTGTCTCCATACTTTCTGCGCATACTACCAATACTTTGGAGCTTCAGCGCGCTGTGGAGCTTATGGAAAGCGCTAATGCGATAAAATTTGTCCGCGCGCACGCTCTTGCCTTAGTCGATGAGGCAAAGCACGTGCTTGAAAACGTGATACTTACTGAAGACGCTCGCGACACACTTTTGTCTATGGCAGACTTCTTTGTGAACCGAGAAAGGTAATTATGGATCCAATTACTCCTGGTAGCACTGGTGCTGCCGTTGAAGACATTCAGGAACGCCTCGTAAAACTTGGCTACACCATCGAAGACGATGAGCGCCAGAGCCACACGTTTGGCAAGTCAACTGCTCGCGCCGTTGCGCGCTTTAGGCTTGACCACGACCTTTCTCTTGGAGAAGAAGTAGATGCTTCCACCTGGGCAATCATGGTCGATGAGGGCTATGAGCTAGGAGACAGAACCCTCTACCTGCGTCTTCCTAACTTTCACGGCAATGACGTGCGTCAGCTACAGGAGCGCCTCAACATCTTGGGTTTCTCGTGCGGAAAAGTTGATGGCCATTACGGTGTTCACACCGAGGCTGCCGTTAAGCTCTTCCAGGAGAGCGTCGGCGAACTTGCTGATGGCATGGCATTCCAAGACACCCTCGACGCTATTGAGCGTCTACGCCACGTTTGGTCCGGCAAGCAGGCAAAAGGCCCCCATCCACAGGGTCCTATGGGCTTTGCTCGCGCAGCCAACGTTCTTGAGACCACCTGCATTGCAATTACGGGAGAAGATCCTATCTCTAGAAACGTAGCTGCTCGCGTCTATAACCTTTCTAAGGCAACTACTGAGGCAAGCGGCATGACCATGATTGATCGCGCCGATTCCCCTACTGATGCAGCCACTATTTTGGTTCTGACCACAGCCTATGCCCCAAGCATGCCCGCCCGCGGACAGGTTGGTATTGGCTCTGTTTCTATGGAAGAAAACGAGACGCTACCAGCAAGACTTCGCACTGCCATTGAGTCTGCTGATGCAACGGGCTCTCCTATCAAGATTGTGCTGCCAGAAGGAACAAACGTTGACGGTTCATTTACTACCGCAGATGCGCAGACTTTAGCAGTTCTTGTTCTTGATGCAATTTGTGGAGCATTTGCCTCGCTAAGCTGATACACTTAATAGGGTTGCGGACAAAACCAACGTAGTGATTACATTGGGGTATCGTCCAACGGTTAGGACACGGGTTTTTGGTGCCTGGAATGTGGGTTCGAATCCTACTACCCCAGCCATTTTTTACGCAACTTTTGTGTAGGGACGCACTCGTATCGAGTAATACGAAGTACTTTGGAGGCTTACGTATGCCACTTACTGCGATTGTCCTCGCTGCAGGTGAGGGAACGCGCATGAAGTCCCGCCACCCTAAGATTGTGCACAAATTACTAGATAAACCTCTTGTTTGGTGGAGCGTCAACGCCGCAATTACTGCTGGCGCTGACCGTGTCATTGTGGTTGTTGGTAACCACGCTGACGAGGTTAAATCTGCACTTTCTTGCTTCCCTAACCTTGAGTATGTTGCCCAGACCGAGCGTCTTGGCACCGGCCACGCCGTCAAGGTTGTAAAGGATGCTCTTGGTGGCTTCAAGGGACCCGTTGTTGTTATCAACGGTGACGCATCTCTGTTGCGCGCACAGTCTATTCTCGACCTTGTCGCAGAAACTAAAGCTCACCACAACGCATGTACGGTACTCACCATGACGCCCCCAGATCCAACCGGATATGGTCGCGTCATTTCTTCTAATGGCCAGGTAACTGCCATTGTTGAGCACAAAGACGCTACGCCAGAGCAGCGCGAGCAAGAGCGTGAATGCAACGTTGGCGTGTACTGCTTCTGTGGCGGAAGACTGACCGCAAACATCGATCTTCTCGGCAATGATAACGTGCAGGGCGAGTACTACCTCACCGACATGGTGGGCCTTTACGTCAGCCAGGGCGAGCCTGTTGCTGCCGTCCACGTTGACGACTACAAAGAGGCACTGGGTGTCAATTCCCGCTCCGAGCTTGCCGTTGCCACCCGCATCATGCAGGAGCGCATCAACGAGCACTGGATGAGCCAGGGAGTTACCATGCTGGACCCAACCTCCGTCTGGATTGGCCCCGAGGTCACGCTTGGTATGGACACCGAGGTTCTCCCGCAGACTATGCTCTACGGCAAGACCTCAATTGGCGAGAATTGCGTGGTAGGCCCTAATACTCGCCTAACCGATACGCTTGTTGGCAACGACGCTGTTGTCGATGAAACTGTAGCTATCAACGCACAGGTAGACGACTTTGCTACCTGCGGTCCTCGCGCTTACTTGCGTCCAGGCACTCACCTTATGCCTCATGCCAAAGCAGGCACCCACGTTGAAATCAAAAATTCAACTATCGGCGAAGGCTCTAAGGTACCTCACCTCTCCTACATTGGTGACACTACCATGGGCTCCGGCGTCAATATTGGCGCAGGTTCAATTACGTGCAATTACGACGGCTACCACAAGTTCAAGACACACATTGGCAACAACGTCTTTGTTGGATCCGATACCATGATGGTGGCACCTGTCTCAATTGGTGATGGCGCACTTGTGGGGGCAAGTTCGTGCATCACAAAGGATGTACCAGCAGACGCGCTTGCACTCGAGCGCTCTGAGCAGAAAATTGTTGAGGGATACGCCGCCCAGAGGCGTCACAAGCTTGAGAAAGAGGACTAGATGTTCGAGAACCTGAGTGATCCGCTATTAGTTGCTAGAAACATCAAGCTCTACACCGGTACAGGCAACCCTGAACTGGCTCGTAAAGTTGCAGACATTCTTCACCTAGAGCTACAAGGTCTTCTCCTCGAGAAGTTTGCTAACGGAGAAATTTACGCTCGCTTTGACGAGTCTGTCCGCGGTGACGAGGTCTTCTTCATTCAGTCTTTGGCAGGCGTCAACGTCAACGACCTGGTTATGGAGACGCTGATTGTTGCTGACGCTGCAAAGCGCGCATCCGCTAACAGCTTTACCGTGGTTATCCCTCACTACGCATATGCTCGTCAGGACCGCAAAGCCGCTGCTCGCGAGCCTATTACCGCTCGCCTAATAGCAAACCTGCTTGAGAACGCTGGCGTTGACCGCGTCATCACACTTGACCTACACCAAGGCCAGATCCAGGGCTTCTTTGACATTCCTGTTTCTCACCTGACCGCTCTCTACCTTCTGGGCGATTACTTTAAGAACAAGCCATTTGACTGGGAGAATACCGTTGTTGTCTCCCCTGATATGGGTCGCGCAAAGGCAGCTAAGAAACTTTCCGACTACCTGGACTGTGGCCTTGCTATTGCACATAAGAGCCGTCCTCGCCACAACGAGAGTGCTGTTATGGGCATCATTGGCGACATCAAGGGCAAGACCTGCATCGTTAACGACGACATGATTGACACCGCAGGTACCCTCTGCGCTTCCGTTGTTAAGCTGAAGGAAATGGGTGCGGGCGACATCTACGTCTGCGCTACCCACGGCATCTTCTCTGGTCCTGCAATCGAGCGCCTCAACAACGCTCCTATCGAGGAATGTGTGGTTACTGATGCAATTCCTTGCGCTGCAGCAAACCAGGAAGGTTCCAAGATTAAGACGATTACCATTGCAAACGAGCTT
>JAGZNE010000129.1:0-1161 GCA_018363825.1 Atopobium sp.
AGTTGAAGATTCACTATTGTTAATAGCTGGAACCTCAATGTTCAAATCATCAAAATCGCCAGTTCCCGTGAAGTCCTCTGGCTTACCAAAATTCTTGAATAGGTCGCCGAAGAAGAAGTTTGCAGTATCTACAACGGAATCGTCGAATACGCCTTCACCACGCTCAAAATAGTCGGCTGCACTTGAATGTAAGTCGGCTGCAATGTCGGTGAACGATTGAATGTTTCCTCGCTCACCGAGTACCTGGAACAAATCACCAAACTTGTTCTTAAATCCGCTTACGATTGGTGCATACGTACCACCTGTAAGGATATTTACAATGCCTGTACGTTGAGCAACAGCCATTACCTGTGCTGGCTTAAAAAAGTTAGCTGGGGTAAACAATGCTGTAGTAAGGTACGTACCACCAAGCGCTGCGACTAAATAACCAGTAACCGCCTTCATGAGCTTTGCTTTGCCAATACGCTTAATGCCGCGAATTGGGTGGCGTAACAATCTCACACCCGAGGTCATCAGCCGCGTAGTGCGGCTGAATACCCTCTTGATGATATTGAGTACAGTCTTCATAACTACTCCCTCTGTCTAATCCATTTCTTTCGGTACTCGAAGATTTGCTTCGTAATCTCGTGATACATCATTATAGCAGTATCAGTGCCAATAGTTGAAGTGGATTCGAGGTCGTTAATCATGCCAATTACAATCGGTGAATTAAAGTTCATAACCTTAATCGCTCGTGCCATATCGTCATAATAGCTCTGAGCGGTCGTTACATCCTCTAACGTACCACCTGTTTGAGGAATAAGGTTATCTGCTACCTCAGCTTCACCATCGTTAAATGCGTCTCCCCACGCCGTTGTAGCCACAATGTTTACGTTATCAAGCGTTGCGTTTCTGGCGTCATCATCCTCGTCGTAGGTTGATTCAACACGCCGCATTACCGCATCTGTATCAACCGTGCCATCTGGCTTTAATAGATACGTCTTAATAGAGCTGCCGTCTTGTGAAACTACATATCGCGTCTTTCCGTCGATTCGTTTCTTGTCAACAATTCTATGACCTGGCGGAAGTGTCGCGTTTAACTGGTCAATCTTGGATAGTTCCTTATCTGGCGGCGTCTCTGGTTGCTGAGGTGTAAATTCAATTACTTCAGCTACCTTCTTG
>JAGZNE010000058.1:0-9378 GCA_018363825.1 Atopobium sp.
TAACACCATCTTCGGTTTCAACAGTTAAGTTAAGACCAGCTTCAGTTTCTTCAACCTTGGTCAAAGAAGACTTAAGCATGAAGGTAACGCCATCTGCTTCCATATCAGCCTTAGCTGCCTGAGCAATTTCTGGTTCAAACCGGCCCAAGATACTTGGCATTGGTTCAATTACAGTTACTTTACTGCCAAAGCCAGCGTACATTGAAGCAAATTCAAGTCCGATTGGTCCACCACCTAAAATAACCAGATTCTTAGCAAGTTCTTTTTTAGCAAGCATTTCAGTTGAAGTAAATATCTTATCGTCAATCTTTAGGCCATCAATATTTGGTACATTACTTTCGGCACCAGTATTAATGAAAAGACGGTCGAATGTTAATTCTTCTGTACCTGATTCATCAGTTACCTTGATTGTCTTATCATCAATAAATTCAGCACTTGCATCAAGCACAGTTGCCAAGTCTTGGTCTGCTATCTTGTGGTAGTTCTTGTTGCGTAGTTTTGCTGTCATAGCTTCCTTAGTTTCGAAAGCTTCTTCATACTTAACTCCTCTTTGAGAGTTAATCACCAAGTTCTTAGTTGGCAAACATGCGATGTTGATACACGTTCCGCCGTACATCATTGGATCTTTTTCAATCAAAAGCACTTCTTCGCCATGACTTGTCAGGCTCCCTGCCAAAGTCTTACCAGCTTTGCCAAAGCCAATAATAATATTCTTAAAATGTCTCATACTTAGACTCCTAATCCAAATTATCGCTACTTATTTTTTTGTCAGTAACATATTTTTTTACAAAATATCACGATAGATGTCAGCTGTCTACGATTTTGCTTATAAAAAGCTTCTAAAAGATGAATCATTGTTCAGAGATGTTGCGGTTGATCAAAATAGTTCCAAGAGTGAATGCTCGTAAGTATGGTAAGCAGTGGATTGTTAACCGTGACGCTATGTTGCGTGAGTATGGCAATCCTGTGTGCTAGGGGCTACAAATATACATCCTCAAATACTGTCCATCACATTAGACAGTATGATCAATAGACTTCAACCTGTTGAGCGCGTTCTCGAGAAAAACATAGAGTCACCCGCAGAGCAGGTGACTCTAATTGTTCATTCTTCTGTGCTTATTTCCCAAAACTACGCATACAGCATGCCTATTATTTAGAAATCTGCCAGCCTTCAATACGCGAGCGAGCTTCAACAAAGTCATGGTAGGGACCGCTGTGCGAGATAAGCTCCTCATGGGTGCCCTGTTCTGCAACGCGTCCATCCTTAAGGAAGAAGATCTGATCAGTTTCCTCAATTGTTGAGAGACGATGCGCAATTTCAAGCACCGTTTTTCCCTTACAGAGTTGGGTGAGGGCAGCCTGAATTTCCGCTTCGTTTTCTGGGTCGACGCTTGCTGTTGCTTCGTCAAGAACAACAATAGGTGCATCTTTCAAAATTCCACGGGCAATAGAGATACGCTGTCTTTCGCCTCCAGATAGTCGCGCTCCACCTTCTCCAACTTTTGTCTTATAGCCCTCGGGCAGAGCTTTTATGAACTCATCGCAGCGTGCGGCCTTTGCCGCTTCTACAATCTCTTCAAACTGTGCATCAGGCCTGCTTAGGGCAATATTGCGCTCAATCGTATCATCCATAAGATAGACGTCTTGGAAAACCATGGAGAAGTCTTCAAGAATACTGTTACACGAAAGCTCGCGTACATCGTAGCCTCCTATGCGAACGGAGCCACCTGTTGCATCGTAGAAACGTGCAAACAGCTTGGCAACAGTCGTCTTACCTGAACCACTTCCTCCAACAAGAGCTGCAGTTGTTCCTTCGGGAATAGTCAGAGAGATTCCGTTGAGCACAAGAGGTCCATCTCCGTAAGCAAATGAGACGTCATGCATCTCAAGGTTGTGATGCTCAAGTTTCACAGCTTTGCAATTGTCATCGATTGCGGGTGCGGATTCGATAGCGTCAAGACGGTCGATAACTTCTCCGATGTGCCCAATTACGTAGACAGCATCGCCACAAGCCTCGATTGATTGGAACAGCATAAAGGAGAACATCACCAGCGTGCAGAAGTTAAGAAGAGATATCGTGCCGTTCAGAAAAGAGATACATACAATAACAATGACGCCGATCGAAGCACTACGTGTCACAAAGAGAAGCAAGGCGTTGAAGGGTTGGAAAGCAAGCTCGGTTTTGAGATTTACATTTCTAGAACGTGCGTATGCGGAGCGTACTGCTGAAACAGCAGCATCTACCTGCCGGTAACTCTTAACAACAGGCATACCGTGGATGTATTCCAACGTTGCCTGAGACATATCCTCGCGTGCGTCATTTTGTGCGGGCGACAAACGCGCGGAATTTTTGAACATCAGCTCCAGTACCACCGTTGCTACCGCAATTGCAGCCAATGCAAGGATGCAGGCCCGCAGATCCATGAAGGCGAGAAACGCCACCATTGCAGCTGCGGTTATGTATCCGTTGCCAAGCATATCTACCATGCGCATACCGTGGATTTCCACGAATGACAGCTCGGTTGTGAGTGCCGAGAGAATTTCTCCTGATGGGTGATTGTCAAAGTAACCAAGAGGGACGCGTTTCAGCGCTTCTCCGATACGTACACGCACCTCGTTGGAACGTTCTGCAGCTACGGTTTCCTCGGCTCGTGCTCTTAGCCACATGAGCGCAGCGCGTAGCGCAATCGAAGCAATAATGGCCAGTCCAGCCGTAAGTGCAATTTTAAGATCGGGTTTCTCGCCATTTGATAAGCCCAGAAACCCGCACATGGCCCAGGCGGCAATAGCGATGGGTGCTGCAGAAACAAGTGAGATAAGAAAAGAGTATGCAAAGCCAAAGAAAATTCGCGTTTTCTTGTTGCCCGTCCAACGCACTACTTTTATAAGCGCACTAAACATTACGCTGCTCCTTTCTCACTTCATGAGTTCCATTGGAAATGTGTGCTTCCCACATGCGGCGATAGAGATCACTTGAACCAAGGAGGTCCGTATGTGTTCCCTCAGCGACGATGTTTCCGGAATCCATGACTACTATCTTGTCAAAATTACGTACCGTAGAGATTCTGTGCGCGATTACTATCAGCGTCTTTCCACGTGCAAGTTCTGAGAGTGCCTGTTGAATGAGCTCCTCACTCTCGGGGTCTATGAACGCAGTTGCCTCATCGAGCACAAGAATCGGTGCATCTTTCAGATAGGCACGTGCGATAGAGATACGCTGGCGTTCTCCACCCGAAAGAGCTCCTCCGGCTTCTCCGGAAAGGGTCTCAAATCCATTTGCAAGCTTATCTGCCAACTCTTCACAGTGCGCAGCGGCAAGTGCGCGCTCTACCTCGGCGTCAGTTGCGCCCTCACGTCCGAGCCTTACGTTCTCAAAGATTGTTCGATCAAAGAGGAAATTGTCTTGAGTCACAAAGCTTACAAGACCAGCGAGCTGATCAAGTGGTATATCGCGCACGTCAGTTTCCCCGATGCGGATTGCTCCTGATCCCGCGTCCCAGAATCGAGCAATGAGCTTGGCCATTGTTGACTTTCCAGAACCACTTGGTCCCACCAGAGCACATGAGGTACCTTC
This sequence comes from Atopobium sp., assembly GCA_018363825.1. GTDB lineage: Bacteria > Actinomycetota > Coriobacteriia > Coriobacteriales > Atopobiaceae > Lancefieldella. The sequence goes on from JAGZNE010000058.1 coordinate 3,575, forward strand.
AGGCACTTCAAGAGAGATTCCGTGGAGTACTTCTTCGTTGGAATATGAGAATCGGACGTTCTTGAATGAGATATTGTGAGACGTGATGATTGCGGGAGAGGAGACTTCGGGCAAGGGTTTCATCTCTAACAGCTTACTAACGCTGTCCATTACCTTCTCAATTTCCTTGAACATATTGGTGTACTGCGTAATTTTGGTGAGAGGACCAATGACGCCGATTGACAACATACATGCAAGAGCCATCTGAGCTACGTCGATACTGCCCGAAGCTACAAGAATGCATCCAACTGGTACAACACCCAGAAGAAGCGTTGGCAGTATTGCAAACATGGCGTTCATGGGGATGCGAGCAGACTTATACCAGGCAAGCGTTAGTTTCTCAAATTCAGAGATGTCGTTACGAAAGCGAGCATACGAGGAGTCGGCTTGGTTGAAAGTCTTGATGACTTCGATGCCATCGATGTATTCGACGAGTGTTGAGTTAACGCGCTCACTTGCTGTCCAGTACGCTGCATAGTCTCGTTCAAAGTTTTTAAAAAGGAGCGAAAGGGGCACAATTGACAAGGCTGGTGCGATGAGCATAGAGAGAGCCAGCCAGATATCAATTGAGCACACGATTGCAAAACACAAGATGAGAAGAAGCGCATTGCTGGTAAATTCCGGGATAACGTGGGCAATGGGCAGCTCCATTTGCTCAATATCGTCAATGATTATTTTCTTAAGTGCTCCAGAGGGCGCTGATTGAACATCGCCGAGAGAGCATGCAGCAAGATGTTTGCAAGCGGCGTTTCGCAAGTTTTCAAGCGTATGGTAGGCAACGCTGTGTGATGTCGATGTTGAGGCTAGATAGCCTATTGTCTGAACTGCCACTCCGAGAAGGGCAATGAGTGCCCAGCGTCCAACTTCACTGATGGCAAGGGTGCCTGATAATGAGAGCGCAATCAACTTGTAGGCGGCAAAAAAGGGAACAATGCCTCCAACAACACCTACCACAGCACATAACAGCGAGGCTCCCAGTTTTAGACGCTGTCCGCGTGTAAATAAAGCAAGCCGCTGTATCCAACTGCTCTTTTTCTTTTTGCTAGGGTCCATGGGTCCTCCCAAACGACGAGTATGAGCAAATTGTATTCATAGCTCGTTGAATGAGAAAAGCCCGATTGTCGCGGCTAGCTCCAAGTGTATCTATGCGGGTGGATTATCTTTCTTGTCCAGCGCTTTCACGGTAATCGCCAGGTGCCATGCCAACGACATTACGGAATGTGGAAGCAAATTTTGAGGCATTGGTGTATCCGACTTCAAATGCCACCTCACCGATTGGCTTGGAGGTTGTCCGAAGGAGGGTTGCAGCTTGTGCCATGCGATAGCGTGTGAGGTATACGTGCACACTGGTGCCATAAACCTCTTTGAACCACCGCTGCATGCTGGCGTAGGGAAACTCGAACTCTTGTGAGAGCTCTTTGAGTGTCTTATGGGAAGAAAGATCAGAGGTTATAGCTCGTTCTATTTCCTTTACCTTATCAACCTGTGCGCGTGTGAGACCGTACTGTCCAATACGTCCGCCTTCAGGAATATTACTGCCGAGAAATAAGAGAAGCTCCATAATCTTGAGCTTTAGGTAAGCATCTCTAAAGCGGTCATGAGCGTTATATATCTCGCAGAAAATATGCTCGACCGACGGTCCGCTACGGAGCACACTTGGTTCATCGCTTGAACAGAACCTCTCGTAGAGCTGCTTAACACTTACAGGAAAGCCCTCGGGAAACATTGATCGCAGCGATTTATCTGCTATGTCGGGATCAAGACAGACGGTGACACCACGGTAGTGTCCAAACGGAAACCTAAAGAGACTTTCATGTCTTGCGTGATCGTCAATACCAAGATCACCTACGTCAAGGTACAGACATGAGTCAGTCCCGGACTCCCACTCAATTCTTCCTTCTCGACAATAGTTCAGGCAGAGCATGCGTGATCCTGGGGTAAGCTTAAAGCCCGACTCAAGGTTCCATACGCTTGTGAAGTCATTGAACATGAGGGTAATTCCAGGCATAACATCGTGCATTGTCATGATGCCCTGTCCGTCAGTACCTTCGGCCCTCCATACAGAATGATCTGTATCGTGCGTCACGCGACGGACGTTGCCACCCATGTCAGCATAGTTAGCAATGTCCATCGTGTCTCCAATCCCCTTCGTTTTTCTGAAGAGTGTTCTCAAAAAATGACAGCACCTTTGACCAGCCCGCATCATCGAGCGCCCCTTGGTCTACAAATGATCCGTCTTCCATGCGGGCAAAGTCGGTGCAACATGCTCTGATGAACTCAGGATCGTGTGTTACAACCACGACAGCTCGTCCTTCCGCCGCTGCTGCGGTAACGCTTGCAGCAACCTGCTCCATATGAGCAAGGTCAAGTCCACTTGTGGGCTCGTCAAGTACAAGTAGGTTTCGTTCTGATGCAAGCGCTGCAGCAAGCGCAACGCGTTGCATCTGCCCGCCTGAAAGCGAGAGTGGATGGCGTTGTGCCAGGTCGGATAAGTCCAACGATGCAAGTATAGTACGGGTGAGGTGTTCGTCGGCACGTCTTGTGGAGGCAAGTACCTCATCAAATACGCTCTCTTGGAAGAGCTGATGGCTCACGTCCTGCATAACCAAGTAGCCATTTCTTGATCTGCCTGAGAGAGGGTGAGGACCTTCTCCGACGTCTACGGTTCCCTTGCAATTGCGAACAAGACCGCAGATGCAGCGTGCGAAGGTAGACTTTCCAGCACCATTGCTTCCGATGATGGCAGTGACACCTCCTCGCCTGAAGGCGATGCGAGAAACGTTGATGCCGCGGCTCGATTGCGGGTAGTGATAGTTCATATCCCGTATTTCTACAAACTCGTTTTTCTCGCATCGTGCGCAGCACTGTTCAGCTGCAATGGCCGCAAAGGTTGGTGCACGCAAACCAAGCGCTCGCGCCTCGGCAGCAGTGGATGCATAGAATTGCTTGGAGTCAATCTCGCATTCCACGCTTCCTGAGCGCATCACAATAATGCGGTCGGCGATGCCCTCCAACCAATGGAGTCGATGCTCGGAGATGAGCACGGCGCGACCCTCAGCTTTCCATTTTGCAACAATCTTTTGGAGAAGCCCTATGGAAGCGAAGTCAAGGTTGGAGGATGGTTCGTCAAGGACAAGAACATCTGGGTTAAGCATAGTGGCCGAGCCACAGGCAACGCGCTGCCTTTCTCCACCAGAAAGTGAGAGACAGCTGCGGTCGATAAGATCTGAGAGTTCAAGTGCGTTGGTGACGTTCTTTAGTCGTGCGCGTATCTTGTCAGGTGCTATTCCTTGGTTCTCACACGCAAATGCGAGTTCACCAGTTGTGTCCAGACAGAAGAACTGGGTTTTAGGATTCTGGAAGACTGACCCGACCTTTGGCGCAAGTTCCCAAAGTTCGCAGTTGGAAGGTGTAAGACCACAGACCTCAATCTTCCCCGAGAGTTTCCCTTCATAGTAATGGGGGATGAGGCCATTGACGAGCCTTGTCAGGGTTGTCTTTCCAGATCCCGAGGCGCCTGTCAGGCAAACAACCTCACCGGGAGCCACGTTAAGGGTGACCTCGGAGAGGCTGTTTTTCTCGCTTGCTTGATATTGGTAGCACGCGTTTTCTATCTCTATCATTTTGATCCTAATAGTAAAGCAGCGGCGTGATCACCGCGCAGGTAGCAGCTATGGCGAGAAGGGCGATTACTATCCAGTCTCGTACACGCATGCGTGCTTCGTTTATGTTTGTGCGAGCTGTTGGTCCACCGAGCCCTCGCACAAGCGCCGAAGCAGAGAGGTCTTCACCGCCTCGCACTGCCGAGACAAGCAACGGTACCAGGCAATTCTCGATGGCGGAGATAGGATTTCTGAACGTCTTGCTGCTGCGCATGCGTATTGCAGCAGCTATCTGACGGTAATCTTCGGCTATTGCTGGGAAGTATCGAAGCATTACGACAAAGGGAATTTCTACTGCTTGAGGCATGTGCATGCGGTCGCATGCTGCCATGAACTCACTTACTGACGTGGTTGTGACTAGCCAGGTTCCCATGGCAATACCAGGGGCAAACTGCCTTACGATTCCTGAGATGCCTAGCGTGGCAAAGAGAGCAACTCCAGTGAGGCATGACTCCGCGATTGCTGCTACAGCGCTTGCAGACCCGTATAGCGTGAGGTATGTGATTGCTGAGCGGAAATGGTGAGAGAGGGCTAGCATGATGAAAGGTGTTGCAATAAGCAGTGGCTTAACCACAAGGAGAGGCCCCACATTATAAGACCCAAGCATAATTGTTGAGACGACGAGTGTGGCAAGCACTTTAGTGCGGGGATCAAGTACAAGCCCTCGGTTATTGGCAGTTGAGAGGAACAGCCCCTTTTTCATTATGCGATGCCGGCTCGTTCAAAGTGCTTGTGGAGGAGTTTCTTGCCGATGACGGCTCCGATACACCCTGCGATAAATGCAGCAAGAGCAAGAGGTAGAAGGCTCCAGTCAGGGATGTAGCTAGAGAGGGCGTTGGCATATTCCTGTCCGTAGCCAGAGGCGATACCTGCGAAGTAGCTCGCGCGATTCATGACGATGGGAATATAGTTGCCTATCAACCATACGCTCAGGACTCCGTGTGAAATTATGGCGCGCCCTGCGCTGTTATAGTTACCGCTTCTGAGGACAAGGTCGGCGAGAAGACCACATACTGGCCCTGTAATAAAGGCATATACGCCCATGCCACCGAGACCCATAAGGAGGCCGAGGATGATTCCCATGATGAAAACCATTCCGAAATGCCTTACTTTTGTGATATAGAGCATGTACGGAATACCTCCGATAAGCGGGCAGATGACGGAGAGCAATGGAATGAATATAGGAACGTAGCCCAACATTGCCACAGCCATGATGATTATGAAGTAGAGAGCGGTGAAGATACCGATGTTTATAAGGTCCTTCGGTTGCAGCCCTTTTTTCTTGACTGAGGGTGTTTCAGACATAATGTGTCTCCTTTCGGTTAGCTCTATCTAACTTATAAAGGATAGACACACAGAAACTCAGTCAATAGCCCATTTGTATCATTATGTCCCGTTTGAATCACGTAGCTACTATTCGCTTTCTGATAAGCATTTGCCAACTGCCTTTTTAATACCATACAAGTTCGCCTATATAACTCGCTAAAATAGAGTGGGTTGATTAAAACTAATCGTTTCTGTGACACTCCCAGAAGCACACGATTGGAGTTTATATATGTGCGGCATCGTTGGTTTTACCGGACACCAAAGTGCAAAAGATGTCCTCATTGAAGGTCTTAAACGTCTCGAATACCGTGGGTATGATTCTGCCGGTATTGCTTTGCAAAACACAACCAACGAAGAACTTACGGTCGTACATCGCGTAGGAAAAGTTGCGGGATTAGCTGAAGCGGTGGAGTACCTCAATAATGCAAGCCCCTGTGGCATCGGACATACCCGTTGGGCAACGCACGGCGCTCCAAGTGAGCGCAACGCCCACCCACATACCTCTTGTGACAATCAAATTGCCGTCGTACACAACGGCATCATCGAGAACTTTGCCGAACTCCGTGAGCAGCTTGAGGCTCGGGGACACAAATTCCGCAGCGATACCGATACTGAAGTCGTTTCTCACCTTATTGAAGAAGCCTACAGAGGCAACCTTCGCGATGCTGTTGCCAAGGCATGCTCGCAAATTGTAGGAACCTATGGCCTTGCTGTTATATGCTCTCAGGAACCCGGTCGCATTGTAGTTACTCGCAAAGATTCTCCCATTGTCCTTGC
>JAGZNE010000059.1:0-9364 GCA_018363825.1 Atopobium sp.
ACCTCTGATACACAGAAGGAAGAGCCAAAGAAGTCAGAAGAGAAGCAGCCAGAAAAGTATGAGGTTACCATTGGCACACTCACACAGATTACTGATTACAACGGGAATCCAGCAGCAAAAATCACGTTTAACTTCACAAACAACTCTGATGAGACGGCTGCATTTATGAGTTCGGTGCGAGTTGAAGCGTATCAAGATGGTCAGCAGCTTGAAAGTGCAATTTCTGACGGCGTCAATTGGGAAAGCAGTATGACAAAGATTAAGACTGGCACAAGCCTTGATGTTGAGCAAGCTTACAAGCTTATTAGCTCGTCCGATGTTGAGGTAGAGGTATATCCGCTCTTTGGCAAGGATAAGCTTGCTGCTCAGACTTTTAGCCTTCAGTAAAGAGTCTCCTGTTTATACTGTCCAGTTTGATGGACACATACCATCCACTTGATAAGGAATACTTCCTATCAAGTGGATTTTTGTATGGAAGGGCCAATAGACGATGTATACCCAAGTGCTCATTTATGGACGCAGCTTTTATATGAAAGAGTATTTATTTTTTGATGTTGCAACTAGAAAGCTCGCAGTTTATGAAGTCCATTCATCAAAATTTAGAGAAGGCATGCAATCGTGGATACTTCTTGTGTGCTCTTTCTCAAAAGATGAGCGGAACGTCTTTAAGGTCATTGAGAATCAGTTTTTAGAATCGCAAGAAATTGAATCCAGAGAATTAAAAATTCCGGTATCTGAATGTCAGAAAATTAGCGAAAAAATTAATGAACTAACAAATCCAATCGTTAACGGAATGTTAGAAGAAGAGCAGGAGAGAATTTCTACTGTTAATTATGAAGGGGGACTAATACTGGATGAGGGACCAACTTACAAAGTAGTTTTACGAGGCAATGCAATGATTCCCTTAGTTTTTGATGAGATACAGTTTGGATCAGAATTACATAAGCTAATTGACTTGGTATTAAGAAATGTTCCAACGTTTTAGTTCCATAAAAAAGAGGGCCGCCACCAGGCAGCCCTCTTCGCGTTTGCGCTGGCGAGAAGAACGTTGCGCTTGAACGATCTTCTCGCCAGATGGTGAACTTAATAGGTAGGATTCTCTACCTCAACCTTGTCGACTTCCTGGAATGGAGCAAGGGTTGAGACCATGACAATTGGCTCGTCATAAGGGTTGTTGACGTAGTGAACCTCGCCGGGCTCAATGTGGATGAAGTCGCCAGCTGAGAGGGTGTGAACCTCGCCGTCAACCACAATGTCAATCTTGCCTTGAAGAATGTGGAAGTTCTCCTCCATGATGTTGTGGTAATGAGCTTGGAAATCCTGGCCAGGCTGGAACTGGACCATGGCATAGTTCATGCGAGGGCCTTTCATCAGGTACTTAGGACCGTGATCTCCGCACCTGTACTCAAAATCGTTCTCATTGACAATAAACATCTTGCTTTCCTTTCAGGCGCAACTTTTGATGCGACCAAACGTTTTTCTTGTGCGCTATGCGTATCCGTGGCGCAGCGGAGCCCGGCGTTTACAGACCAGGTGCTCTCCACATGCTCTTGACCTTGTTCTCTTCTGCAAGCTCAAGCTGACTCTTGTAAACATCCTTCCACTGGACATAGAGCTGATCGTAAACAGCTTTGTTGTCTGGGTTGGGGGAGAATGTCTTATCCCATTTAACAACGCGCTTTGCGCCCTCAGCGATACTTGGGTAGATGCCTACACCGTAGCCTGCAAGGACAGCGGCGCCCAGAGCAGTTGCCTCTTTGACCTCTGGGATGCGGACGTTCTTGCCGGTAACGTCGGCAACAATCTGTGCCCACAGAGGGCTCTTGGAAGCGCCGCCTGCAAAGATGAGCTCGTCTGGCTCGTTGCCGGTAGCCTCTTTGACCAGGTCAATATGGCCACGGACGAGAAGGGCGGTGTTCTCCAAAATTGCACGATAGAAGGTGTACTTATTGAAACGCTCTGGATCAAGCTCAAAGTTGGTGAACGTTGGGCTTGCGTGGGTCCAGTGGATGTAGTTCATAACGTTACTGAAGCAGCAAAGCATACCGTGGCTACCTGCAGGAATCTCTGCAGCGCGCTCGTTCATGACGTCGTACACGTCAACGCCGCGTTCTTTTGCCTCGGCCTTTTCTGCCTGGCAGAAGCCGTCACGATACCAACGCATAACCAGACCAGGCTTGAATGCCAGAGCCTCGTACTGCCAAATCTGTGGAATAGCGTGGCAGTTTACACGGACGCGATAATCTGGGTCTGGAGTGCTCTTATCGGTGTTGAACTCGTACTGCCAGAAGCTACCACCAAAAACGCCAGCCTGACCAGGCTCACAAGCGCCAACGCCAATCATGCCCAGCTGGCAATCGCCGCCGCCGACAACAACAGGCGTGCCCTCAGCAAGGCCCGTCTCTGCTGCAGCGTCTGCAGTTACAGCGCCAAGAACTTCTCCACACTCGATAACCTGGCCAAACAGGTCGTCACGAAGACCGCACTCCTTTGCAATCTCTGGATCCCAGGAGCGCTCCTCCAGACTCATGATGCCGGTGGTGCTGCCGTTTGATGGCTCAACTGCCAGAATACCGGTGAGCTTGTAAGCAAGCCAGTCGTTGAACATGCCAATCTTGGCTGCCTTGTTGTAGATCTCTGGCATCTTGTTCTTAACCCACAGAAGACGAGGTAGAGCACCTAGTGCATAGGTCTGGCCACTCTTCTGGTAAATCTTCTTCTCAAGCTCTGGATCCATATCAATGAGCTGCTTGACCTCGTCAACGCTTCGAGCGTCAACGTTAGCGCACGCCCAAATCTCGTTGCCGTCCTGGTCATACAGGAGGATGCCCTCACGCATGCAGGTAGTAGAAATACCAGCGATTTCTTTAGGATCAATAGAGGTCTTTGTCAGAACCTCTTTGATGCAGTCCAGAGCAAGCTGCCAGTCAGCAACCCAATCAAAGTCCATGCTGCCAGGCCAACGAGGGTCCTCATGGTGCTCCCACTCGCGCTGAGCAACTCCAACCTGTTCACCGTCAACACTAAAGAGAACGGCGCGAATACTTCCTGTTCCCGCGTCTAGTGCAAGAAGATACTTGCTCATTAGATCCTCCTTGTTTACGAAAGAAGCAGTTCAGCAGCGGTGTCTGAATCCGTGATAAGCACGTTCAGATAACCGCCGTTAAGCACTGCTTTAATTGCCGTAACTTTATCTTTGCCACCAGCAACGCCAACAACGTTTTTGAGTTGGCGAAGCTTGTCTAGATCGGTGCTAATGACGCGATCTTCAATTTCTGTCTGAATAAGATTGCCGTCTTTATCCATAAAGTGATTCAGGACGTCGCCGACGGCTCCTTGCATCTTAAGTACGGTCAGCTCGCCCTCGTTAAGGATGCCGTTGCGCAAAACGGTGGCGCCCTCAACTGCGGCGCCGATGCCGACCACACTCATGTCTGCATATTCCGTCATAGTGGACACGTCTTGCAGGCTTTTCTCGTCAAGAAGCGCATCGCGCACTTGGCGAGAAGACACAACAAGTGGAGACGGTGTCAGAAACAGGTGCATGGAGTAGGCGGTGGTGCCAACAGTTGGCAGGTAGTAGCTCACGCCGCCCGTAAGGCTCACAACGTTGAGCGACTCCTCGCGGTTCTTGGCGAGAAACCCCAGCATGCGGCTGACGGTGTCGCCGTAGCCAATGTTGAGGTAGCCGTCCTCGCGCAGATGATCGGAGACGTAGTGAGCTGCGCCCTGAGCAATAGATTGATTAATGGCAGAGCTGTCCAGGGGAGTTGGGACCACAAAAGCGTCCTTGAGGCCGAAGCGGTCAATAAGGAGCTGTTCTGCGGAAACGCGCTGGCTATCGTTTTTTCTGAAGCTGAACTGAACAATGCCCTGTGCGCGAGCCTCTTCAAGCAGACGGATAACTTTTGCACGAGAAACGCCCATGACCTCAGCAATCTGAGCCTGGGTGTTATCTTCCATGTAGTAATACCATGCAGCCTTGGTGGCTAGTGCATATGTCTGCTCGTCCATGCATCCTCCTGTTGATACTTTTGTTTAATGATAAAACATTTGTATCTAACATACTAGACTTCATTATAGTAATTATTCTCCCTATTAACAGGAAGATATACTACAAATACCATAATTACGTACAGAAGAATTCTGAACTATTGTTCGTTTGACAATCAAAAATACCATTCACGGCAGTAATAATACCGTTTGCCGTGACGGTGCTTTGAAGAATGCCTATTTATATATATCTTCAAAGTGTGAGATTTTGTACGGCCGTTTGTTATTTTTGGTAGGAGGTACTATGGGTGAATCTTTTGACATCGATATCGATGCCACTGACCCAAAGTCGCCTGAAGGAAAAGATGTGTGTGAGCAGTGCGACACACTTCTTTCTGTTCGTGGAATCAGAAAGTCATTTGGTTCCAACGAGGTATTAAAAGGCATTAACTTAGATTTGGCGCCAGGAGAGGTCATCTCTCTTATTGGTGGCAACGGTTCCGGTAAATCTACCCTCATGAAGATCATCATGGGTATTTACTCTGCCGATGAGGGAGAAATTTCTATCGATCGTCAAAAGGTTGATATCTCCAACCCTAAGGCCGCACTTGCACACAGTATCTATATGGTTCCTCAGGAGCCAATGCTGTTCCCTAACATGACCGTTAGAGAGAACATCACCATTGGTTTTGAGGCTCCAAAAGCTGAGCTCAACAAGATGCTTGAAGACACTATGAAAGAGATTGGCTGGGAGCTTGATCTGGACCGCAAGGCAATGACGCTTTCCATTGCTGAGCAGGGTATGGTTGAGATTCTCCGCGGTCTTATGCGTCATTCCGAGATTCTTATTCTGGATGAGCCAACTTCCGCACTTACCTTTGACGAGGTACAGAGCCTCTTCAAGGTAGTCCAGGAGCTCAAGCAGAAGAACATTGGCATTATCTACATCACACACCGCCTGGCAGAGGTCTTTGAGATTTCTACCAGCATTGGTATTCTGCGCGACGGCGTTATGGCTATGCGCGGTAAGGTAGAGGACTTTACGCGAGAAGATCTTGTACGCGGACTTCTTCCACCAGACGCAGCAGAGATTAAGAAAGAGATTGCCGAGAGCGCAAACATTGATTACGACGCAGAGCCTATCTTTGAGCTTGCTGAGTTCACGGGCTATGGTTTTGCTGACGTAAATCTCAATATTTATCCAGGCGAGATTGTTGGTCTTGCAGGTATCGTTGGTGCTGGTAGATCAGAGATGGCTACCACCATTTACGGTATGGATAAGGTATTGGGCGGCAAGGTATTTGTTGATGGTAAAGACATTACCGGCAAGTCCACCAAAGACGTTATTGCTGCAGGTCTGAGCTATGTCCCAGAGGATCGCTTTAACGACGGTCTGTTTAGAATTCGTGACGTTGCCGAGAACACCACCAGTGCTCTACTTGCAAATTCTTCCCTGGGTAAGCTGCTGCTTAACCGTAAAGAAGAAAATAGGGTTTCTCAGAACTACGTTGATAACTTCCGTACCAAGGTTACCGGCCTTGATCAGGAGGTAGGCGGTCTTTCTGGTGGTAATCAGCAGAAGATTGTTATTGGCCGCGCATTCTCGGTTGCTCCAAAGGTTGTTATTTTGGACGAGCCAACTCGTGGTATTGACGCTGCTGCTCGTGGCGATGTATACGCTGTTCTGCAGGAGCTCCGTAAACAAGGTGTTTCTATTCTTCTGATTTCTTCTGACATGGAAGAGATTATTGAGCTTGCTGACCGTGCGTTCACCATGTATCAGGGACGCATTAATCATGAGTTCAAAAAAGAAGAAATTACGCAGGACAACCTCATGTCCGCTGCATTTGGATTGTAGGAGGTGACGTATGGATCTTGTAAAGCGCCTTCTCAAGGCTAGGGGACTGAGCAGCCTCGCATTCCTGATTGCTCTCTTTATTATTGTTGGTGCAATGAATCCTGCATTCTTGACACCAGCAACAATTGCTGCCTGCTTTAACACGTCCGTTGTCTACACATTGGTCGCTGTTGGCGTGGCCTTCACCCTGTTCATTGGTGAGATTGACGTTTCTGTTGGTTCCAACCTGGGTCTTGTTGCTGTGGTAGTTGGCAGCATGCTGAGAGATGGAACTCCACTTCCCGTTGCTTGCCTGGTAGGTATTCTTATTGGCGTAGCAATTGGCCTGGTAAATGCATGGGGCGTTGCAGTTATGAAGGCTCCATCGCTCATCTTTACCCTGGGTACCAACGGCGTTCTGCGCGGTATTGTTTACGTGTACACCAATGGTCAGTGGGTTGAGAACCTCCCTAAGGAGTTCAAGGACTTCTCGGCAGTAACTGGTATTGGTGACTTCACCGTTTACTACTGCGCTGTTATTGCACTGGTTATTCTGATTCACTTTGCACTGACCCAGACCCGTCGTGGTCGCTGGTTTGCAGCAGTTGGCGATAACGCTAACGGTGCAACCCTGGTTGGTATCCCAGCTCTTCAGACCAAGATTCTGGCATACGTCATCTGCGGCGTTATGGCAGCTATCGGCGGCATCATCTTCTGCAGCCGTATTGGCTTTGTTACCCCAATGAGCGGTAACGGCTACGAGATGAAGGCTATTGCAGCCTGCGTTCTTGGTGGCGTTAGTCTGCTTGGTGGCGTTGGCTCCGTCCTTGGTGCAGCTGTCGGTTCCGTCATCATGGCATCCATCAGCTACCTGTTGGTCTTCATGGGCTTCTCGTCAAATTACGACAACGCAATTACCGGCGTTATTCTGATTGTCATTGTTGTTGTGGACGCCCTGCTTCAGCACCGCTCCATTGTTCAGAACAGGCATGCTCGTCTGAACGCACGTGTTTCTCCAAAGGCAACTTCTGAGGTTCTTGCAGAGCAGATTGCAGACTTTGGAGAGGCAGCTATGAGCCCTTTGGGTAAGAAGGGCGGTGTTCGCTAATGATGAAGACACTTAAGGGATTCTTGTCTAAGGGCCAGACAAGCTGGAACATGATTCTTATTGGCCTGCTCGTGCTTGAGTTTGTGATTTTTGGTGCTGCAAACGGCAAGTTTTTGCGTCCAGCGCTGCTGTTTACCAGCATTAACGACAACCTGCCTGTATTTATGATTTCGCTCTTTGTAACGCTTGTTATGGTTACCGGCGGCATCGACATCCAGGTTGCATCTCTGGTTGGTCTGACGTCCATTACCATCGGCGTTGGCTGGCAAGACTTTGGCCTTCCCATCTGGGGCGCTGTAGGCGTTGCCTTTGTTTTGGTCGTTGCTTGTGGCGCGCTTTCGGGCTTCTTGATTGCGTACTGCCGAGTGCAAGCAATGGTTGTTACCCTGGGCGGCAGCTTCCTGTACTCCGGTCTGGCCCTGCTCATCTCCACGCTCTCCAAGACCGAGAGCTACCAGGGAATTGGCGGTTTCCCCGAGGACTTCAAGTTTGTATCTAACTTCCAGCTCTTTGGCGTCATCCCATTCCAGCTGCTGATCTACATCCTGATGCTGGTTATCGCGTTCATTCTGCTGCACAAGACCAAGTATGGTCGTCGCATCACCCTGGTTGGCGTTAACCAAAGTGCAGCTGAGTTCTCCGGCATTAACAGCCGAGCAGTCATCATGTCTACCTACATGCTTTCCGCAGTTTCTGCTGTTATTGCAGGTGTTGTTCTGACTGCTTACCTGGGTACCGCTAAGTCCGATCTTGGCGCCGACCTCACCATGGACATCATCACCGCAGTTGTTTTGGGTGGCACGCTCTCAACTGGTGGTAAGGGCTCCATTGTTGGTACCGCACTTGCTTCGTTTGTTATTGCATTCTTGCGCTTCGGCTTGCCATTGTGCTTCAAGGTAAGCCCACAGTACCTGGATATTCCTGTTGGTGTCCTGCTGGTTGTTGTCATCGTTGCTCGATCGGCAGCAAGCGGAACAAATATTGGTACGTTTTTGAAATCGCTGCTTTCAAGCAGCAGTAAAGCCAAGGCATAAGCTTTGGGGAAATTGTGCCTTAGGCACAGACAAGGGAGGTTACCTATGCAAGAGATTACTCGTCGTGGTTTTATTGGTGCCGCTGGTATCACCGCAGTTAGCGCTGGCCTCGCTCTGGCAGGCTGCAATGGTGGTGGCGAGAAGAAAGAAGAGACCAAGAAGTCCGAGGGTGGCGGAGACGTCAAGGGCAAGACCGTAGCATTTATTCCTAAGGTCACCGGTAACGCATTCTTCGAGTCCGCAAACAAGGGTGCACAGGACAAGTCCAAGGAGTGGGGCTTCACCGTTGACTACATCGGCGACGCAACCGCATCTGTTTCCGCTCAGGTTTCCGTCATCAACCAGGCAGTTGCTAACGGCGTAGACGCAATCAGCATCTCCACCGTTGACGCAAAGGGCGTTTCCGACGCACTGAAGAAGGCAACCGCTGCTGGTATCGTAGTTACCACTTGGGACTCCGACGCTAACCCAGAGGATCGTACCCTCATGGTTTCTCAGGGCACCCCAGAGATTCTTGGTCAGATGCTTGTTGACATGGGCGTTGCTGGCCTCAAGGAGCGCGGCAAGGACCCAGAGAAGGACGAGATCACCTACGTCTGGCACTACTCCCAGGCAACCGTTACCGACCAGAACTCCTGGCAGGTAGCTGCACAGAAGATCATCAAGGAGAAGTATCCTAAGTGGAAGAACGTCCACGAGAACTACTACTCCAACCAGGACGCTGAGCAGGCAATCACCATTGGTGAGGCAATTCTCGACGCTTACCCAGATATCGACCTGATCATCTGCAACGACTCCACCGCTCTTCCTGGCCAGCTCCAGGCTGCAGAGAACAAGGGCTACGACGAAAAGAAGATCACCATCACCGGTTTTGCTTCTCCACAGTCCATTAAGTCCTACTGCGAGCACGGCACCATCTACAACTGGGGCCTCTGGGACTGCGCAGTTCAGGGCGCTATGGGCTGCTACGTTGCAGCATTCCTCGCAGCTGGTAACGAGGTCAAGGTTGGCGACACCATCTCCATCCCAAGCATCGGAGATGTCAAGGTTGAGCCTAACGACTCCATCGCCGAGGGTGCAAAGACTGGCGACAAGAACAACGGCGTTGTCCTGCTTCCTGAGCGCCTTGTCTTCACCAAGGAGAACATGAACAACTACTCCTTCTAAGTAGAAGCGGTACGTTTAAGGCGTAAGTTCACTGCTGGCGAGAAGACCGATCTTCTCGCCAGCTTATGAGGTAATTCAGCCGCAGAGGAGGGTGGTCCTCCCGGGGCGGTTCTCCTAGAGGGGGCCGCCGAAGAATCACACTTTCTCTGCGCGCTTTAAGGTTTTATTGAAAGGATTTTCATGGCAGATCTGGATGGATTGAAAGTAGCTAAGGATTATCACGTA
>JAGZNE010000130.1:0-1146 GCA_018363825.1 Atopobium sp.
CTTCTGCAGATATGTTTGTAAAGGCCTGGCATGATACATACGGATTCCCAGCAGTAATTACCCGTTGCTCTAACAATTACGGCCCCTATCAGTTCCCTGAGAAGCTCATTCCTCTGATGATTGAGAATTGCTTGGAACACAAGTCTCTTCCTGTCTATGGCGACGGACTTAATGTTCGCGATTGGCTGTACGTTGATGATCACTGTAAGGCAATTGCCATGGTTCTTGAAGGAGGACGCCTTGGTGAGGTCTATAACGTTGGCGGTCACAACGAGCGCAACAACCTCTACATTGTTAAGCGCATCATCAGCGAAGTTGCAAGAATCACTGGGGACACTCAAATTACTGAGAATCTAATCTCTTACGTTACTGACCGCAAGGGTCACGATCGTCGCTACGGTATTGCACCCGATAAGATTAAAGAAGAGCTTGGCTGGTATCCAGAAACTCCATTTGAAGAGGGCATTGTTACCACTATCAACTGGTATCTAGAGAACCGCGAGTGGGTTAAGAATGTAGTTTCCGGTGATTATCAGGATTACTACAAGAAGATGTATGAAGGTCGATAATGCGCACATACGATACAGAAACGCTTAAGCATCTCCAGCAAGTTGAGCTGATGATTTTAAAGGACTTCGTAGACACGTGTGAAGCCAACAACATCCGCTATTTTGGTTTTGGCGGCACCGCGATTGGCGCTCTTCGTCATAAGGGATTTATTCCTTGGGACGACGATATTGATGTTTGTCTTCCTGCAGAAGACTTCAACAAACTCTTAGATATCTATGATAAAGAGTGGTCAGAAAAGTATTCAATCATGAATACTGAGAGGGACATCAACTATCCATTCCCAACCACGCGCATTATGCTCAAAGGAACACAGTTCTGCGAAGAAGCACTTGCGCCACTTCCTCTTGACCTTGGTATTTTCCTAGATGTCTATTGCTTTGATAATGTTTCGGATGACGAGAAGGAATATCAGAAGCAGGCATTTGATGCGTGGTTCTGGTCACATATGCGCATCCTCGTTGACGTTCCTCGCCCTGTTATTTTGGCCGACGGCATCAAAGGAAAGCTCTTAAAGGCAGCAGTTACTATGGGTAGGGGAGTTTGCAAACTGCTGCATCTCTCTACTCAGAAAATGTA
>JAGZNE010000131.1:0-1144 GCA_018363825.1 Atopobium sp.
GGACGGCACCGTGCGTCTTGAAGGCCTCGAAATCGACAACAACTTCACGTGGACCATCGTCCAAGCGCTCACCTCCGTCAACGAGATGTCCAATGTGTTTGGATGCATGACATAGTCAAGCGCGGGATTAAGCGTCATTGTGTAAATCACGGCGAGTCCTCCGAACTACAATAAAATCATGGAGACTTCAGTATGACGCAATCGCTCTCAACAAACAATTAGAAACTAGCGACTCACAAAAAATAAAAACCCCGACGCATGCCGGGGTTTGAAATTCAAATGGTGGATCGTCAGGGGTTCGAACCCTGGACCTTGGGATTAAGAGTCCCCTGCTCTACCAGCTGAGCTAACGATCCAATTAACGTTTCGAATGGGGTGGGAAAAGGGGCTCGAACCCTCGACCTACGGAGCCACAGTCCGTCGCTCTGCCAACTGAGCTACTCCCACCATTTGGCCACCTCATGAAACGCAGCTAAATCATTATTACAGAATCAGAAAAAGATGCAAGCGAGAAACGCAGTTTTTTCAAACTCTTTTTTGATTTTCTTAGAAATCTGCCGGAGCAACGGGTTTCTCGCCAAACAAAATGCGGAGAAGAACGAGCTTCTCCGCAGGTGATTTCATGCACTATACGAGCAGGTATATGGTGGTATGGCAGTGGTGCGGTGTCAAGAAACCGCAATCAGTCCGCTTAAAGCCGCAGACTGTGTCTAGAAACCGTGAGCCGTAAGTGCTGCATCCAGACGATTCAACGCTTCCTCAATCTCGACGCGAGGGGCTGCCAAATTCCAACGCTTGAAACCCTGGGCAGCCTCGCCAAAGAAGACTCCGTCGGTGAAGAAGAGCTGAGCCTCAAACTGCAACAGTTGGTCAAGCTCTTCTGGGGTAAGGCCAAGGTCTCTGAAGTCGAGCCACTGGAGGTAGGTTCCCGTGATTGGTGCAAGCTTCACCCGAGGGTGCTTGGTGGCGAAGAAGTCCAGGACCAACTTCTGGTTATCGTCAACAGCCTTGATGCATGCGTCAAGCCATGCCCCACCCTTGCTATAAGCCAGCTCACAGGCCTTGAAGCTGATTGGATTGCATGAGGTGGTCTCTCGGGTCTCCAGGCGCTTCTCGAGGCGGCTACGCAGTTCTGGATTGCTCA
>JAGZNE010000132.1:0-1138 GCA_018363825.1 Atopobium sp.
GTTACCGACCACTATCGCAACGCAAACGACGGCTTCGGCTTCTTCTATGACTGCTCTGACGATTGTACGCAGTTAAGTTCATGGACTCAACTTGTACAGCGACTTACTGAGGTAATCGCTAAGCACTATGCAAATGTCAAATATGGTATTGATTATCAGACACTTGCACACGAGTATTCATTCTTGTATGAGATGCCCGAGGATGTTATGACTAAGGCTCAAGTTGATGGTTGTATCTCACTCGCCGAGAAGCTCATGCAGGACGAGGTTATTCCTCGCGTTAAGGATATTTGGTATAACCAGATGCACAAGTATCAACTTGTAGATGGCTACGTCCCTGTTGAAAAGTATGTCGGTAGACCATCTATTCATCCTGGTGACACTAAGACTGGTATGTATTCAACTGCACCAGTATACGGCGTGAACGCTGAGTAAATCATGGCTATGACTGAGGAGAATAAGGCAAGACTCGCTGAGATTGCGCTTATTAAAAAGGCTGAGACTGCTGCAATGCGTGCTGAGGAAAAGCGCTTAGCTGAGCTTGACCCACATAAGACATGCAAAAATTGTGAGCTACCTTGCAAGCAGCACGATTTCGTATTGAGCGTATCTTGTCCTAAAAAGAAAGTGATTAAGAAAAAGTGAGTGTAACACGTAGACAATTTGTTACCGCTGGTATGGCAGGTGTTTTAACACTTGCCATTTCCGCGTGCAAATCAGACAATCAAGCGACCGAGGTTCAATCAACGCAACCAGCGCCAAAGACGGTAAAAATTACCGCGAGGTGTAACTTGACAGAGGTTTCGCCGTCGATTAGAAAGAACTCTCCAATCATTGTATTGACTGGTTGTTGTGCAAAGAGTGAAGGACATGCCTATTACGTTGTGTTTAACAGCCAAAAGGATAATTACGTGTCCGTTAAGGACAGTGAGGTTGTGTCTGGAAAATACAAGTTAACAACTATTGTTGGCACTACGAAAGACAGTCAATGTATCACCTTTAACGGCTTTGATTTCGATTATTCGGATAATTGCCCTGTTGTGCTGTCTGATGAAACCAAGGATGAATATCTTGAACGTAAATCAAAGGAGACGGGTAAGCCTAAAGGATTGATTGCGTCTGACGTACAGGACACGCA
>JAGZNE010000060.1:0-9205 GCA_018363825.1 Atopobium sp.
CCCTGCATCTGCAACGGGCTCAGAGGTACTTGTTCCTCATAAGGTAAGCTACAACTATGACCTTTATCTCTCCGGTCAAATTTTTGCCGGCAAGGTTAACTATTACCTCAGAAATAAAGTTGGTATTGTTACCCGCGGTGACGGCGCAACAGAACGTGGCTACAACGACCAATACGGAACAGACTATTACGAGAATGGCGATGAGTCCGATTATTACGGTATTGTCCGCTATGCTCGTCAAAAGGGAATTCTTGGCGTAATTATTGAGCATCAATTCATCTCTAATCCAGCACATGCTGCTGAGTTTAAAGACCTTGGCGATAATTCCAAGGTTGACTACATTGGCTGGGCAGATGCATGGGCAATTTGGGAAATGTACAGCTCTGATACCTGGTGGAGCATGAGCAGTGTTTCAGTAGCTCAAAAGGATAACGATGTCACTTTAAAACCAGTTCTTACTGGCGTAGTTACTGACGCAACATTTACTTATAGCTATGTTGGTCCAGATGGAACAAAGGTAACGGTTGCATCTAACACTACGGCAACTTCGTCTACCTTTACACTTCCTGCTAGCGGCCGTTACACCCTGTATATCACAGCAAGATCTTCTGACGGTCAAGAAGTAACCCGTCAGACAAACTATGACGCTAAGATTAAAGAATCCTATGGCTGGCGCAGAGCTGCTGAAGGATGGATGTATTCTGATGACAACGGTACTGCTTACGTAAGCAGATGGCTTAAAGACGATGACGGCTGGCATTATTTTGATGCTAGGGGAATTGCTGTTTCTGGCTGGTTTACTACGCCAAATGGTAAAGTTTGGTACTTTGACGCAGCTGCATCTCATAACGCTGCCGCTCTTGGTCAGAGGACCATTTCAGGTAAGTCTTATTACTTTGATGAGACTAATGGAATGGCAAAGAATTCCTGGGTCCACCAGGCTGATGATTCTTGGTCTTGGGCGACAGAAGATGGCTCTCTGCATGCAGGTTGGAAGTACATGCCAAATGGCAAGTGGTTCTACTTTGATGCTAACAACAGCTATCACGCTACCTTTGGTCTTATGACTGACGGAAACAAGAAGTACTACATTGATCAGAATCGTGGTCTGATTTACGGCGGTTGGGTCAATCTTGCTAATGGAGATTGGATCTGGCTTAATGACGACGGTACTCTTTACTCTGGCTGGAAGCACATGTCTAACGGCAAGTGGTTCTACTTTGATGAGAATGCTGAGTATCCACTGATGAAGACTGGACTTGTTATCACAGCCAGCAGCTCATACTACGTTGATGCCAATAGCGGCATGAAGGCTAATGACTGGGTAGAGATGCCTAATAATGTCTGGGCTTGGGCTCAATCTAATGGTGCTCTTGTTTCTGGTTGGTTTAATACTCCAAATGGCAAGACATGGTACTTTGATCCAAATACAAAAGAGCACGGTGCTCTCTTTGGTCTTCAAGTAATTAACGGCTCATACTATTACTTCGACCAGAGTAATGGATTGTTGCGCTCTCAAAATGTCACTCTTCCTGATGGTCGTGTTGCTTACGCAGATGCAAATGGCGTTCTTAACATCAAGTCTGCAGATAACAACAACGGTGGTAACGGCGGAGATAATAGAGACGCTAACAACACTCCAGCCGATGACGGTTCTCCAATTGAGCCAACTCGCGGTAATTTCTCTGATCGCACTAGCGTTCTTGGAGCACCTCTTGTCACAAAAGAGGACCTTCAGCGAGATTTCAACAAGCGCGTAGGTTCTGCTTATCCAGCCGTCTATGCCGAGAAGGGCGCTGCAACAGGGACCGATTTTGTAAACCAGCTATGGCAGGCTGCAATTGATGAGGGAGTTCGTCCAGAGCTCCTCTATGCGCAGGTCATGATTGAGACAGGTAACCTTCGCTTTGGTGGCGATGTCCTTCCTGAGCAGTGTAACTTTGGTGGTATGGGTGCAACTGGAAACGGAGCGCGCGGACTCTCGTTTGATACTGTTCTGAAGGGTCTTCGCGCACAGGCTTTGCACCTTCGTGCATACGCAGGTTATGAGCCACTGACCGTTGACCCAAGCAAAGCTCGAGAGGTTGACCCACGCTATAGTGCATGGATTCTAACTAGGAAGGCAAACATTATCCGCAAGCTTGCTGGAACGTGGGCAATGGATAAGAACTATGCTGTAAAGCTTGTTCGCGTAATGAATGAGCTGTAAAAGCCACAGCACATTGTGCAAAAGGAGTTCCGAGAAATCGGAACTCCTTTTTTATGCCAATTCTTTGTGAGTTTGAGTTGAGTTGTTTTATCTGTCAGGCTCTCCTTCAATGGAGTTGAGCATGTCAAAGTAGACATCATCTTTAGTCATTATTCCTAGGTTCATCATGAAGTTCTTGGCCACACTAAAAAGCTCTGCATCAAGCGAGGCTCGCGTACCATCCAAGAAAATAGTAGAGACTTCGTTGGTAGGCGCGATAGGAATTTGCTCTTGTATCAGTGCGGAATAGATATCGTCATCGCTCATATCTTCGCAGCTAAACTCAGGCTCACTCTGCGCGAGAATAGCTGTCTCGGTGCCAATAATAAACGTAGCTCCTGGTAAGAACTTCAAAGCAAACTGATAACAAGCTTGAGCAGCTTTAAGATGTCTTAGTCTCCATTGGAAGAACGCCATGCGATAGTATCCAAATCCAATGCTCTCGGGGTCGTGTGCAAGCAGCAGGAGCTTCTTGAGTTCTTCCGCCGCCGCAGTAATGTCCAGTGACTCTTCAAGACAGTGGGAGAGGTGAAGCCTGGCACTCATACTAAGAGGTGCAATCTCAACAGCTCTTCTCGCATGCTGAAGAGCACTTTGCGTTTGTCCTTGCAGCGTTTGCGCAATAGAAACCAAAAGATGTGCCTCAAAGTAGGACATAGGAGCCAGACGAGTAGTTTTCTCGGGATTAGACAGAATCCTGTTGTACAGTACGCGATCGACGTAGTTCATAAACACACGCCACTGGGTAGTGCTCGTGTCCGTGTAAGTTTTATTTTCATCAACGGAGTCAAGTGCCTCAAGAAGGAGCAGCTCCGCATCTTGATAGTTTTTCTCGCCAATAAGACGCTGAGCTTTGGTAACTGCAAAAGAAAGAACGCCACCATCAACAAACTCTTCGTAAATGGCCTCAAAATCGTCTTCTGCAAGCGTGCCTTTAATAAAGCGAGAAACCACGCGTTCTCCTGCCGCTCGCACCGTAGGGTCGGTGGACTTTGCGGTATACGACAAGATAGTGCGGACGTTTTCTTCTGTTGAAGATGAGAGGTTGCGCAAAATTTTGGTGATAATCTCTTCTCGCGCCTGACCTTCATCAATAGAAAGTCCTGAAACCTCATCGGTACCTAGTGCGTGAGCTGCGACGCTATCAAGTCGTTTCTGAGACGATTCAACAAAATCGTATCTGCTTGGTGGACAGAAAATCTCGTTGTCTAGGGTAAAGAGCGGCTGTACCGCATGAAGAATTCCGTCTACCTCGTCAATTTGTGCATTCCAGAGCTTATAGACAGAAATAGGATTTGTCTCTTCTGTTATGTGCGTATCTTCAAACTGCTTGCGGGTAATGTGGAACGAGAAAAGACAGGCATGGAGCTTGTTTGTATCGCAAATGCCAGACAGCCAGACCTCGTTAATCTTCTGCGAGCTTCTAAAGGCGCTTGCGGAAATGAGCATGCCAAGATGCAAGTTGTAAGCGGTGGCTGCACGACAGAGATCATCAAAGGTTGCCTCTTTGATGCTTCCATCTGAGCTGAGAAAGCTTCTTGGAAATTGCTCAGGAAGGGCTAGATGCACTCTAAAGGCAGCAATACCCTTGTGTACGTTGGTTCTAAACTCAGTGACAAGACGCTGAGAAAGGCGCAGGCTTTCAATGTGTAGGGAAATGGCTTTACGAACAACCCACTCGCCATCTTCCTGGGTGCTTTGAGTGGTAGCGCAGCGGGGTCGCGATTGCTTCATCATGGTAGAAACAATCTTTTGCTCAAAAGCAAGTAAGTCATGCTCAGATGCCATATTTGCATCAAGAAAGTATCGCTCTGCAAAGAGGGCTGTGTTTAGTGCACTTTCAATAGTAAGGAGCTGAATCTTCTGCTCATAGGAAAGTGCTTTTTGATTAACACGCAGATAAAAGAGGCCATTGGTGCGCAGACGTACCACACGGCAGGGGACAGCACTATCTTGCGTGTCAAGAACGCCGGCATCTTTGAGTCTTTGAGCCAGATGTAGTTCAAAGTCACTAGGCGGGATGGCAACAGAACCACCTTTGCGGTGAGAATCTTTTTCTCGCAAAAACGCCGTATTCACAAAGTGTTTAAGCACTTCAAGGGGAGTAGTGGACTCCGTAAGCGTAAGAGAAAGTGCTTCAATGTTGAGCTTTGTATGCCAACCGGTCTGATTAATAGAACCAACTTGCTGATTAATTTGAGCAGCGTCTAGAGACTCATCAGGCAGAACGTCTTTGTTGACGAGAGACGGATAGAGTTTTCCAAGCCTGTTTCTTCCAGGTTGCTTAGCTTCTGGATTATTTTCCTGACGAGTCATCATACACCTCCCAGGTTAGGCATAGTGATTCATCTATAGTTAACTATATACCTTAGCTGATGTGCGACATTTCAGCTGTCAATAGTTAATTCGGCAGGCGAGAAGAAAATGCCATTGACTTGTTAGTTTTGCGTCATCAACGGTATACTCACATACGTAGATGATTGGATTGACATGGCAATAACGCAAAACGTAACTGATACAAATAAAGCACTGGTAACTTCTGAGGTAGTTTCAGATTTGCAGAATCGCTCGCTTATCATTTTTGACTTTGATGGGACAATGGCAGACACATTGCCCACCATTGTTTCTACAGCAAAGATGGCAATGACAGACTGTGGTCATACAGACTTTATAGAATCAGATCTTAAAAAGCTTGTAGGACCACCGTTTCCTTATGGGTTTGAACTGGTCTTTGGTTTAAGTCACCAGGACGCTGTTGCGGTTACTAAGCGTTACCGTGAGCTCTATGTAACTACAGGAAAATGGCCGCTCTTTGAGGGTATGAGGGACCTCATCGATGACCTTCACTCCGCCGGTAAAAAGGTTGCCGTAGCAAGCTCAAAAAATCAGCCCATGCTAGAGATGGGGCTTAGGGATAACAACCTTATTGGTGTTCTAGATACCTATGCCGGAAGAATAGATGAGGCGGCAACCGATAAAATCACCGCCATTGCTCACGTTATGCGCCAGCTTGGCTGCGATGCTTCTGAAAGCGTCATGGTGGGAGATCGACGTTTTGATATGGAAGCAGCATTCCCCAATCAGATTCCTTGTATTGGCGTTCTGTATGGCAAAACCACAAATAAACAGGAGCTTATTGATGCGGGAGCAGTTGCAATTGTAGATACTGTAGAAGATTTGCACCACGTTCTTCTCGCCTAAGAAACTGTTACATACGCACAAAAAACGCCTTGCCACCAAGATGACAAGGCGTTTTGCATTACAGAGGCCAGCTGTTACTCAAGCTCAAAGGCACCTGTATAGAGCTGGTAGTACGTTCCTCGCTTGGCGAGAAGTTCGTCGTGCGTACCGCGCTCAATAATGCGACCGTGGTCAAGAACGACAATAACATCTGCATTTCTAACCGTAGAGAGACGGTGAGCAATAACAAAGGTGGTGCGATCGTACATAAGAGCGTCCATGCCACGCTGGACAATTGCCTCAGTACGCGTATCAATGCTGGAAGTAGCCTCGTCCAAAATCATGACTGGTGGATCTGCAACTGCAGCACGAGCAATGGAGATGAGCTGACGCTGTCCCTGGGAGAGTGCGCTGCCGTTGTCCTTGAGCATGGTGTGGTAGCCGTCAGGAAGACGTCTGATGAAGTCATCAGCACCAGCAAGCTTTGCAGCCTTTACGCAGTCCTCATCAGTAGCGTCAAGACGACCGTAGCGAATATTGTCCAAAACGGTACCTGTGAAGAGGTTAACGTCCTGAAGAACAATGCCAAGAGCGCGACGCAGAGAGCTCTTCTTAATCTTGTTGATGTTGATGCCGTCGTAGCGAATCTTACCGTCTTCAATGTCATAAAAGCGGTTAAGCAGGTTAGTGATGGTTGTTTTACCTGCACCTGTTGCACCAACAAAGGCAACCTTCTGACCAGGTTTTGCATAAAGAGAAATGTCATGCAGTACGGTGTGGCCTGGCTCGTATCCAAAGTCAACATCAAAGAGACGAACGTCACCCTTGATTGGAGTGTAGGTAACGGAGCCATCGCTGTGTGGATACTTCCACGCCCAGTAGCCTGTACGATACTCAGCCTCTTGTACCTGTCCATCAATTGTTTCTGAGCTAACCAGGGTAACGTAGCCTTCATCAGTTTCTGTAGGTTCATCAAGCATCTCAAAGACACGATTAGCACCAGCAACGCCCATAACAACGGAGTTAATCTGGCCAGAAATCTGGTTAATCTGAGTGGAGAACTGACGTGTCATGTTGAGGAAGGGAACGGCCACTGCGATAGTAAAGGGCAGTCCAGAAATAGAAATGTTCTGAACATTCAGCGCAATAAAAACGCCGGAAACAATAGCAACAATAACGTACATGATGTTGCCCATGTTGTTCAGAATTGGCATGAGCGTATTGGCATAGAGGTTTGCATTTCTGGAAACAACCATGAGCTCGTCATTGATCTTGTCAAACGATTCAATGGTTTCTGGCTCATGGCTAAAGACCTTGACGACCTTCTCGCCATTCATAATCTCCTGAATGTGGCCCTCAACGTCTGCCGTAGTCTTTTGGGTCTTAACAAAGTTCTTTGCTGACTTGCCACCAAGGTTTTTAGTAGCAAGAGCCATCAAAGAGGCACCAAACAAAATAACCAAAGCCATCAAAGCACTGTAGTAGAACATGATAAAGATGACTGAAATAATGACCACAGAGGTAAAGAGGAGCTGTGGAAGGCTCATACCAATCATCTGGCGCATAGCGTCAATATCGTTGGTGTAATAACTCATGATGTCGCCATTAAGGTGTGTATCAAAGTACCTAATAGGCAAGTCCTGCATGTGCGAGAACATCTTTGAACGCCATTTTTGCAGTGCGCCCTGGGTAACAATAGCCATACCCTGGGTAGAGACGATGTTTGCAAGAAGTCCAAGGACATAGAAGGTGGCGAGAAGGGCCACGTTCTGGAAGACAAGACCTTCTGCAGAGCTCCAGTCACCGGAATCAATATAGTTGGAGATGATGGAAAGGATTCGCTCAAGGAAGACGCTTGGAAGGGACTGCATGATTGCCTGAACAACAGTAGCAAGGAGCGCCACAGGGAGAAGAATAGGGTAGAACTCCCAGAGCATTTTAATGGTACGGGTAAGAATTTTTCCCACGGGAAGCTTTGGTCTTGTACCGTTTGTTTCTGTTGTCTTACTCATGAGAAGTCACCTCACCTTCCTGGGACTGATTTTCATCAACACTTTGTTTGTTCTGCGAGAAGTACACCTCGCGGTAGATTGGATTATCTTTCAGGAGCTCTTCATGTGTGCCAATGGCGTTAATACGGCCGTTATCCAGAACAATAATCTTGTCAGATTCTTCAATACTGGAAGTTCTCTGAGCAATGATGATCTTGGTAGTATCGGGCAGATAATCTTTGAGGCCCGCACGAATCAAAGAATCAGTCTTTGTATCAACAGCGCTGGTAGAGTCATCAAGAATGAGTACTTTTGGACGTCTTAGCAGTGCGCGTGCAATACAGAGACGCTGCTTCTGGCCACCAGAAACGTTATTACCGCCCTGCTCAATATGAGTTTCATATTTATCAGGGAAGGTTTGAACAAAGCTGTCTGCCTGTGCAAGGCGTGCTGCTTCAAGAATCTCTTCATCAGTAGCATCAGGATTGCCCCAGAGAAGATTTTCTTTAATAGTGCCGCTAAAAAGTACGTTCTTCTGAAGAACCATAGCAACGGCGCCACGAAGAACATCGATGTCATAGTCTTTGACGTTATGTCCACCAACAGAAACACTACCAGCGGTTACGTCATAAAGACGAGGAATAAGCTGTACCAGAGTAGACTTAGCAGAGCCGGTACCTCCGATGATGCCAATGACCTCTCCAGATTTGATATGAAGGTTTACATCAGACAGGGCTTCTCGACCTTCTGGTCCAGAGTAGGAGAATCCAACGTTTTCAAAATCAATGGAGCCGTCAGCAACTTCAGTCAGAGGATTTTCTGGGCTGTTAATGGTGGAGGTCGCAAGCAGCACCTCGCAGATACGGCGGGCACCTTCTTCTGCGATGATGATCATGGCAAAGACAAAGGAAAGCATCATAAGCGACATGAGCATCATGAAGCCATAGGTGATAAGGGAAGAGAGCTGACCAACACCAAAGGCGGTTCCTTGAGAAGAAACAATAAGATACGAGCCAAAGTAAAGAATCAAAACAAACAGCACGTAAATAGTAAAGTTCATAAATGGTGAGTTCAGAGCTATGAGCCTCTCGGCTGAAGTGAAGTCTTTACGCAACTCCTCTGAGGCATTATCAAACTTCTGACGCTCAAAGTCTTCATTGACAAATGACTTAACAACGCGAATACCAGCAAGGTTTTCTTCTGCAGACTCGTTAAGTGCGTCGTACTTCTTAAAGATCTTTTTAAAGATAGGGATAACTCTAGAAATAATAAGATAGAGACCAAATCCCAGAAGCGGCATGATAGCAACAAAAATAATTGCAAGCCAGCCACCCATGATAAAGCCAGCAATAAATGCAGCAATAAACATGAATGGCGCGCGAACCGCCATACGGATAAGCATCATAAATGCCATCTGTACGTTTGAAATGTCAGTGGTCAAACGCGTTACCAGAGAAGATGACGAGAAAGCATCAATAGTGGTAAACGAGAATTTCTGAATATTTCGGAACATATCACGACGAAGGTTGCGGGCAAATCCTGTAGATGCCTTAGCAACTGAGATGCCAGAGAGTGCTCCAAACAGCAGTGACAACATTGCCATAGCAGCAAGAATGAGGCCCGACTGAAGAATGGCGTTGAGATCAGCGCCAGCTCGAAGGGTATCAATAAGAGCTGCTGTTCTAAAGGGGATGAGAATCTCTAAGATGGTTTCTACCATAACAAAGACAGGTGTGAGAATAGCGTCTCTCTTAAACTCACCAATACTCTTTGAAAGGATCTGAGC
>JAGZNE010000061.1:0-9200 GCA_018363825.1 Atopobium sp.
AAACACACCTAAGTCGGATAATCTGTTAAAAAGACGTATACATGACGCTGAAAATACCTCAATCATGCAGATTATCGTCATTAGGTGTGTAAAATGCCCTCATCTGAGCAGAATATCTGACTTAGGTGTGTTCCGTAGATACAGAATTCATCGATAGTTAAATTTCTTATATTTCTCTATTCATGTTCAAGCATATTAGATGAAGTTTATGCATAGAGATGTATATCAGGTAGTGCGACCACCTAGCTGCCTAGCTATCTTGATTAGAAACATGTCGATTCTTCGGCAGAACACAAGAAAGCTGCGCTATTTTGTGCGCCAGGCATAAAAGCCGACGCTAACACGCTACAGAATCATAATCACCTGCATGTGAACTGCCTCCCATTTCTTGGACATAAGAAATGGGAGGCAGTTCAGTCCTAGGCATGAGAGGTTTTTATTTAGGTAGTAATACCGTTTGTAGAATAATAGAAGCCGTTTACGATAGTTATCAGTGAGATCGATTAAACATAAACGGTTTAAGTTCATACTAATACTGTAGAAGCATATTTATAGCTTTATAACTAATAAGCACCTTCATTTATTTGTAATTCAAAGAAATTGTAGGTGAAGAAATGAAAAGAGCGTACCGCTTCATTGTTTCTATCATAGTTGTCTTAATTGCACTTTCCTCGTTTTTGGTGGGAAAAGGATTTTTAGAAATTTATACTTCCCGAAAATTCGATTCTTGGCTCTCGGATCAGCCGCAATTTTATACTTCACAGATGTCTGATGAGACAAAAGAAACGTTTGTGTCAGTTGTTAGGTCTTACGCACAAACTCACAAGATGATTCTTATAACTAAGAAAACTGAATCTATTACTGAAGGGCCTAGGATATTGACCGTTGGTGTGTTGTCTTCCCCAGGCAGTGAAGCTAACAGCTTTGATTCTTTTGATATTCTTGGTACCCAAGTTATAAATAGGCAAAAAATCAATGAACTTCTAGGACATTCTCCAGAGTCATACCTTGGTTACGGAATGGATACCAACAATAAGGTTGGTGACTTACCGTGTGTATTAGGGTCAGTTTATTTCAAATTAGATCAAATTACTCCTGGCTATAATCTTGGAAATTCTTGTGCTGTTTTAGGTCTTTCTCCTAAAGAATTTGATGAATTGGTTGGCCAGATTTCAGAAGCTACTGGCTTACATAAAGAAAAATTTATTACCAATTATTCAGGATCAGCGGTTGAAGTTGGACTGTTCTACTACGTTGCAGGGGTAACTTTTATAATCTTGAGCATATCGTTTTGTTTACTGACGTATTACAACTCATTACAAGAATTAAAGAAACTCGGTGTCCACGTAATGCTTGGCTGGAGTAAGAGCGATTACGTCGTACATCATTATTTTTTCTATTGCGCTTTAGCAGCTGTTTTACTGCCATTAGCTCTTATGTGGACAATGGTTAATTGCTCCGGATTTGATATTACTGGCAGTTTTTTACTGTTTACGTTTACCTCGGCAATGCCAGCAATACTTGTAGTTGTGGTTTCGGTACTAATTTCTGCGGCTCCACTTCTAACAATCCGACCTGTAGATGCAATTTTAGGAAGACTGTCGCAAAAGGGCCTGTACGTTCTAACAACGATAATTTACGCGCTTTGTTGTGTAGTGGTTTTTGCTGGTTCTACGTATATGGATGCTCCTATAACAATGTACTCAAATCTACTATCCACTCAAGAAAATTGGTCTGTATATAAAGATTGGTATATTGTCCGAAATCACGTTGCACAAGGTAATTTCTTCAACGGCAGGCCAATGGATAAAAGCAAGGAATTATTTGATTGGTATAAAGACCATGAAGACGATAAAGGCGTCTATATTGCTCATGTCAATCAAATAGGCGAAGCAACTCTAAATGCTTATGGAATAAATTCTGCAATTTTAAAGCCATTTGATGTTCTGATTGCATCCCCATCTTATCTAAAAGAAATCGGGGTAGCGTTGACTGATGAACAAGTTAAAAAAGCGGAGAATGGAACGAGGATTTATCTCGTTCCAAGCTCGTACTCAGAAGAGCAAAAATCTCTGCTAAGAGAACTTGTTGCTAGAAGCGACAAGATATTTGAGTCAGATATCGTTACACCCTATATGCAAAATCCTTCATCTGAATTTATTGAATATGATATGAGCAAGGGATTTTTCACCTGGTCAACAAGTATAGATAGCCCTTCTATAAGCACAAACGTCGTAATTAAAGTGGTAACGTCAAATAATATGGTCCCCAGTGAATCAGAGAGCTTAGTTGCTACGGGGCTTGATAATAGCTATATCAAATTGTCACCTGAGGCCGCATCAAATTTGTTGGATTCCAGCGGTGTTGTAGAGCTCTCTGATGATGGATTTGGAACACAGTTTAGTTCGATAGAGAGCTTCATAAAGGACTACAGAAAATCTCTGCAGGAGCTCTTCCTCTTATTCGGTGTTGTAATTGTGCTTATGTTTGCAGCTATAATGGTGATTCAAATAAGCATGATTTCAATTGTTCAGAGATTAAATGAGAGAAAAATTGCCGTTGAATGCATGTTGGGATTTGGCATTTACAAGCAATACATAAATATTTTCCTCATAGTGAATCTCATTGCACTTGTTGGAACACTTTGCATGATTGTCATAGGTTCAACTCTTGGAATAATAATGGGCTGCTTGATGTTATTGATTTCCAATTTGACTATCAGTATTTCTGCAAATAGAAGCACTATGAGAATCGTTCTAGAGAATCTCTCTAAGGAGTAGTTATGAAAACATTTCTACAGGTAGATGCTCTCAATAAGTCATTTGGAAGCAACACAGTTCTTCATAACATTTCATTTGAGGTAGAAAGCGGAGAGTCAGTGGCTCTCGTGGGCCCTTCTGGGTGTGGAAAATCAACGCTTCTTAATATCATCGGTCTTCTCGAGACACTAGACTCAGGCGCAATCAGCCTTGAAGGCAGAGCATATCCTTCAATCAACAGTAAAAAAGCAACACTTATGAGGCGTACAGAGATTAATTATCTATTTCAGTCTTTTGCTCTCATTAATGACTGGAAAGTAAGCAAAAATCTCTTACTAGCGCTTCAATACACCAAGCTTTCAAAGCAGGAACAGGAACGTCTTATTAGAACTGCTTTGGAAAACTACGGGATTGACGAGAAGTTCGATGCGGTTGTAAATGAGCTTTCTGGTGGAGAAAAGCAGAGAGTAGCAATTGCTCGAGCAATGATAAAGCCAGGCAATTTAATCCTCGCTGACGAACCAACTGGATCACTTGATAAGGCTATGGCCACTATTGTTATAGACAGTTTGCTAGATTCTGTTCATGCAAACCATAAAACGCTTCTTATGGTCACACATGATATGGGTATTGCCCAGCGTTGCGATCGAATTATTGAATTACCAAAGCATCAATAGAAGTATTAACGGCATAAAACACGTCTAGCGTAGCGATGTGTATTAGGAGCGTTAAACAGCGCAGTATTAGGCAACTTTAACGGCAGGAAGACTTGTGGTGGAGTCTGCGGACTCTGAATCCTGCACACGAGGCGATGCGCAGCCACGGACATCGTCAGAGGTAAGACCAAGCCAACGAGCGCGGTGACCGTCAATTTTTGCTGGGCGGCGATGCAGCCACAGAGAAATTCCCAGAGTCCAAAGAGGCAGCAAATAAAGGAAACTTGCAGCCAGAAGGCTCATTGAAGGTGCGCCAATTGCAGAGAGTACCGAGATGTTTGAGATGGACCACGGTACCAGAGGAGCAAGAATTACAGCGCTATTCTCGATATCCAAAGCAAGGGCACTGGAAGAGTTTTCTGCGTTCTCGCACAGATCGTTTGTCAGCATAATAGCCAGGGTCTGGTTGCAAGAAACCATTGAGGTAAACATGCTGGTAATCAAAACGCCAAAGAAAGGCGTGGAGTTATCGGAGAGGTCAGCTACCAGCTGGCACATACGGCGAAGCAGTCCAGTTGTCTGGAAAAGACCAGCGTAGCTTGAGGAAATGGTCACGATTGTCAAGACGTTCATCATGGAGAAAACGCCTCCACCATTCACCATGTTTGCAACGGTAGCTCCTGGAGCGCGAAGGCCAAAGAGCAAGATGACTGGCAGGTCTGTAAGCGGAACGCGCTGGATGGTGACACACAGAATGCAGGCCAATACCAGGCTGGATGCCATGGTCACAATGACATCAACCTTAAGAAGCGAGAAAACAATTACAAGAAGTGCTGGTGTAAGCGAAATCAAAGAAAGTCTAAAGGAACGGCTCAGAAGACCAGTAATGTCGGGAATAGTTCCCGTGTTTGCCATAAAGAAATCCCAGGCCACGTAGATAACACATGCAGCAATAAAAGGCACCACGCTGGTACGAAGCATGCGGTTAATGTTCCTGGATAGATTGGTATCGGTGAGCTGGGAAACAAGGATTGCACTGGTTGACATAGGGGAGCAACGATCGCCAAAGTAGCTACCTGCAAGAACAGCGCCACCAATAAAGAACTCGCTTGCTCCAATTGCCTTACCAATAGACATGCAGATGATACCCATGGTTGCGGCAGTACCAAATGCGGTACCCAAAAGCATGGACATCATGGTGCAAAGTAAGAATGTTGCCAGAATAAAGACAGAAGGAGAAATAAGAGAAGCGGAAATGCTGACAATCTCTGGAATGGTTCCAGCTGCTCGCCATGCTGCGCTCATAGCGCCTACAACAGCAAACAGCGCAATAATTGTTTTAACTTCCCAGACGGATTCAAAGGCTGCTAAAAGAAGCTTTTTTGCAGAGATTTTGCGAGAGAGTCCGTAACCAAAAAAGAGGAAGAAACCAATGGTCAAGATAGAGGTAAGAGGGAAAGATAGGGCTGTGCCTACGATGAGCATCACCGCAAAGGCACTTAGTACTATTAGCTCTACCATGCATCCACTCCAAACGAATTTCTTATGTAAATAGAGTAAGCAACTAAAAAGTTGAAGTCCAACTGTTTTCAATGGTTATAATTACAAGTAATTTTTGTAATACAGTGGGAGCAAAAATGAATTTTCAAACCATGGATTATTTTGTTGCTGTTGCAGAAGAAAAGAGCTTCACCAAGGCGGCTGAACGCCTGAGCGTAACGCAGCAAACGCTCTCGGCAAATATTGCGGCAGCAGAAAAAGAACTTGGCTCTAAGCTGCTAGAACGTACGGTCCCGCTGTCGCTCACGTTTGCGGGAGAAGAGTTCTTGCGTTATGCCCGCAGGTTCCAGGCGCAACGTCGCGCTATGGATCAAGAGTTTCTTGATATTGCGGGCAACGAGCGAGGTCGCCTGCGTGTTGGCGTCACTGCTACACGAGGTCACATCATCATGCCGCGCTCCATTGCTGCTTTCCAAAAATTGCACCCAAACATTTCCATTGAGCTTGATGAAGGCGAGAATGACGAGCTGGTTGAGTGGCTATCTGAAGGCCAGCTTGACTTGATTGTTGCAACGGTTAATTCATCGTCGTATGACCTAGTTGTTAAAAAGCTGTTTGACGAGAAGATCGTTCTGGTTGTCTCTCAAGCGCTTCTTGAGTCTTTGTATGCAGATAAGGTTGACTCGGTTGTTGCGCAAGTCAAAAAGACGGGAAAGCTCACGGCCTTGGAAGCTTGCCCTTTCTTAACGGTAGGTAAGCGAGACATTGCTGGTAGTTTTGCTCGCCATGCGTTTGCTGCATCGGGCATTTCTCCTACCATCAAGGTTATGTCCAGAAACTCCGAGACGCTTTTGGCGCTTGCCATGAGAGGCGTTGGCGCGTGCTTCTTGCCATCAGAGCTGGTGGCCTCGTCCTACTACGACTTTGAAACTTCCGGTCTTCACATCATTGAGCTGGGAAAAGAGATGTCTTACTCGGTTAGTGTTGCCTGGCGACGCACCGACCACGTGTGGAGCGCAATCGAGTCATTTGCTCAGGTTCTCTCTGAGCAGCGCTACGTGGTTAAGCGAGGTGAGTAGCGTGGATGCTCTTCAGTCTGAAAACAACCTTGAGGTTTTGTATCAGGACGACTATCTACTTGCTGTGAATAAACCAGCGGGAATTATCGTTCATGCGGACGGTACTCAGGAGCCCTCGTTAACTGAGGTAGTTCGCGAGAAACTCCGCGCACTTGAGAGCTCAAGCCAGATAGATCTTTCCCAGGTCCAAGCTCTGAATCGACTTGATAGAGAGACTACGGGCATTGTGCTCTTCTCACTCAAAAAAGAAACGCAGCCACAGTTTGATCAACTTATTGCCTCCAAGGAGCTTTCCAAAGAGTATCTTGCAGCGGTTAAAGGAGCATTTGAACCAAATAAACTGCTGATAGATAAGGCAATTGGAAAAGATCGGCATGACGCTCAGAAGATGAGGGTCTCAGCAACAGGCAAACCTTCTCAAACGGAGGTGCGCCTTATTAAGGTTGCTTCATCAGCGCAAAGTCAAACTCAGAGCTTGTTGCTGGTCAATTTGCTGACAGGAAGAAAGCATCAAATTAGAGTGCACCTCTCGTCATTTGGATTTCCTCTGGTAGGAGATGCGTTATACGGAGGCGTGTCTTCTTTGCAGCGCGGAGCAAAAAAGAAACATAAAGCGCAGCCGTTAATGCTGCATGCATATCGCGTTGAATTTATTCATCCAGTCACGGGCGCAAAAATTGTGATTAAAACGGATATTCCAGAGCGATTTTCTTATTTTGGTGTCACTGAGGTGGACTAATAGTACATACTTTGTGATAGAGACATGCATTCATTTTGTGCAAATACGTTACCCAGACGTGCATAAAGTGAACGAGGAGGGGGAGAAATGCCTGGCACAATGCGAGGTGTCTATACCAACCTGACTGAAATCCGCAGGAAGGTATTTAAAGAGGTTTCAGCGCTTGCGTACGACAAAGCAGACAAGAGCGTTGATGAAATTGCTCGTCAGATGGAAGAGCTGCCTTACAAGATTATTCCTGGTGATATTGCAACATATCGCGAGAGCGTCTTCTTGGAGCGCGCGATTGTTGGTGAGCGCATCCGCATGACTATGGGCATGCCTATGCAGGGTGTTGATCAACCCGAACAAATATCCGATGGCTTGGAAGAGGCTTCTCGACCAGAGGTTTATTACCAGCCACCGCTGATCAACATTGTCAAGTTTGCCTGTAACGCATGCGAGGACAACGTGTATCGCGTTACCAATGCATGCCAGGGTTGTCTTGCACACCCTTGCCGAGAGATTTGTCCTAAAGAGGCAATTAGCTTTGTGGACAAAAAGGCATACATTGACCAGGAGAAGTGCATTCAGTGTGGCATGTGCTTCAAGGTCTGCCCTTACCAGGCAATTCATCATCATGTACGTCCATGTGCTGCTGCTTGTGGTATGGACGCTATTGGTTCTGATGAGCATGGTCGCGCAGACATTGATTACGAGAAGTGCGTTTCTTGTGGTCAGTGCCTGGTCAACTGCCCCTTTGGCGCAATTGCCGATAAGAGCCAGATTTTCCAGGTAATTCAGGCTATCAATGAGGGTTATACCGTTGTGCCAATTGTGGCTCCTTCATTTGTTGGCCAGTTTGGCAAGGGCAGCGTTGGTCGTCTTCGTGAGGCATTCAAGGAGATGGGATTCGCCGAGGTAGAAGAGGTAGCAACCGGTGCTGACCTCTGTACTGTTCAGGAAGCAGAAGACTTTGTCAAAGAAGTCCCAGAAAAGCTGCCATTTATGGGAACAAGCTGCTGTCCTTCCTGGTCTGCAATGGCTAAAAAAGAGCACCCAGAGCATGCTGACGCTATCTCTATGGCACTCACGCCAATGGTTTTGACTGCTCGTCTGGTAAGAAAACAAAATCCAGAGTCCAAGATTGTCTTTATTGGACCATGCACCGCTAAGAAACTTGAGGCACTGCGTCGCTCCGTTAAGTCTGAGGTCGATTTTGTTCTGACCTTTGAGGAGCTTGCGGGAATGATGGAGTCTAAGGGCATTGACTACACCAAGCTTGATGACGACAACTCCGATTTTGAAAACGCCTCCCATGACGGTCGTGCTTTTGCAGTGGCCGGTGGCGTAGCAGGCGCCGTAGTAAACGTCATCCACCAGAAGCACCCTGATAAAGAAGTACCTATCATGGCTGTTGATGGCCTTGCTGAGTGCCGAGCCATGCTCAAGGATGCTGTTAAGGGTAAATATCCAGGTTATCTTCTTGAGGGTATGGCTTGTCCAGGAGGATGCGTTGGAGGCGCTGGCACCCTGAGTGCCGTTAACCGTGCAGCCGCAGCAGTTAAGCGTTACGCAAAGACCGCTTCTTCTGAGCTGGCTTCTGCGAATAAATACAACGATCTTATTTCAGAGCTTGCGGGCACCGTTTCTGCCGAGGTTGAGATTGCCGAGGTTCTTGAGGTTCAGAAGCCTGTTGAGTAGTCACGCTCTCTCAAATTAAACGTAAAACGCCGGTGCACTGCATCGGCGTTTTTATATGAGATGCAGCTTATTAAGGTAATTTACCTAGTAAAAAAGGACCTGCGTTAACAGGTCCTTTAAGTTTTAGCTGAGAGATAGTCAACAAAATGCTGATTATTTTGAATTACTCAGATTTTTCGTTTTTCATGGATGCATAGAACGTTGCATGCGCAAAAACGTCTTTAATTGTTTTTCCATTAATAAAAGGAAGCGCGAGAAATTCGTCTAGCGTAGGAACTAATTCAGAACAATCTACAAAGTGGTTCTTTGAGTTTCTGATGCTGGTGTCTTGAGCTCTCCATGCCTCAAAGTTGACATCAGTGAGGTAATAAACCTGGTGTCCGACTTGCATGTACACAGAGTGATTACTGTGCAGGTACTCTACCAGGTCTTCGTAAGAAATCTGGAGAACCTCAGAACTTTTCTTGCCCATGATGCAATCCTTTCCACGTCGCTTGCGCGCAAATTATGGACGCACTTTTATTGACTATACCGCCCTCCGAATACGCTTATTCAGATGAATTGAGAGGCATAGGCAAGCGGACGTTTTTTCTCGCTCAACGGCAATGATGAATGGTTGTAATTTTTAGTGCTACTATTTGAGAATTTCTTGCACCATTTCTTCTGCGGTATCGCAAAGCGTGGTAGCACCTGCAGCTAGAAGCGTTTCTTTATCCCTAAATCCCCAGGTAACACTTATGCAAGGCATACCGCTGTTGTGTGCTGTTGCAACATCAACCTCGGA
>JAGZNE010000133.1:0-1116 GCA_018363825.1 Atopobium sp.
TGCTGTTAACGTTATTGGTTAGAAAGCGCTTTACAAAATCAACAACACTGGCACTTGCGGCGACCTCTTCGGCACCCCAAAACTTTGTAGGAAAAAGCACGTACATCAGATACACCGCTACGCTGCCAAAAATAAGCGCCATCAGCGTCTTTCTAGCACGCTTCATAAAGAATGTCTTTGTAGAGTATTTACTTCTATATCCAAGCAAATTCATACCACTCAGCATAAAAAAGATGGGTACCGCGTAAATAAACGCAGCTTGCAAAGATAAAGAGAATGCCCATGTTTTGGTGTGTGCAAGTGAAAAAGCGTTAAGTGAGGTATGCAGCATAACAACAGCTATACCCGCCAAAATGGTAAGAACATCTGCAAAAACAAAGCGCTTCTTTGTTGCGGTTGCTTTTGAAGAAACTGTAGCTTTTTCCACGGGCTTCTCCCCAAATCAATCAAACTTCCACTATGCTTAGTATACGAAATGTACCAGCAGGAAAGAGGTATCATGGCAAATGTCGTTGACTATCTACACTGGCGCGGCGATCTGACGTTTGAAAAGGAACCCTTTAACAACGTTGATAACCTGATTCTTTCAATTCTTTCCTATCTGGGATTTGGCGGCATAGTGCCTTCTGAACGTAGCGAGAAGCGCGTTCAGCTTGGTGACGCTTGCGCCAAAATGCTGGAGAAACTTAAAGATGACCCATCTCTTATCACGGGATTTTCTCGCGTTGATGGAACTTTTCTTGAGGCACTGGTTAACGCTCCCCGCTTTGCCAACATTGAGCTTGGCCGCTATGTAGACCGCATTAATGTCGAGAAAAACCTGCAGTTTGCAGCGTTTACCGCCTATCTTCCTACAGGACAGATGTTTGTTTCTTTTAGAGGAACTGACGGCACGCTCGTTGGCTGGCGAGAAAACCTTAACCTTAGCTTCCAGGTTACGTCCGCTGATAAGTCGGCGGCACTATACCTTGAGAAACGTATTCGCGAACACCTTGCAGCAGGCAATAGCACTACCTGCGCAAATGTTATGGTTGGTGGCCACTCTAAGGGCGGCAACCTTGCGGCATACGCAGCAACAGTCTGTCCTGAAGAACTACTCGGCGCAATTGATCGCGT
>JAGZNE010000134.1:0-1112 GCA_018363825.1 Atopobium sp.
TTATCCCTTCGGAACTAAAAACTGGACGGAAATGAGCGTGCTCAATGGTCCACTCACAGTGTTAAGAATACGGGAGAAATTGAGTAAATCAAACATATGTTCGAAAGTGGCTCGACATCTCCCGAAAGAATTGCTATCGTACAAGTGTTCGA
Organism: Atopobium sp.; assembly: GCA_018363825.1. Taxonomy (GTDB): domain Bacteria; phylum Actinomycetota; class Coriobacteriia; order Coriobacteriales; family Atopobiaceae; genus Lancefieldella. The sequence goes on from JAGZNE010000134.1 coordinate 153, forward strand.
CGAACATCTGTACGACTGAAAGGGAAGCATCGTGAGCACAATGACTGTTGTAGCGTCTCAAGAGGGGGCTCGTCGCCCGCACCTTCAACTCGTCTCCGAGGAATCCCTGGCCTCCGTTTATGACATTCGTCAGGCCCCGTCGGCTCGACGTCGCCGTGAGCTTCTTCGCAATGATGATCCTTCGATGCGTCGTCGCCCGGTCGTCGCTACGCGTTCGTCTCTGGGACTTCGTCGCTTGCTCAGCGGTGCTGTAGCGTTTATTGCTGCTACGGGAATTGCAGTTGGTGCGGGTCTTGCTTTGCAAACTCAGCCTTACGATGGTCCGACCCGTGTGGTTTCTGTGTCAAGCGGGGATAGCGTGTGGAGTTTGGCTCAGGGAGTCTCTACCACTCGTCCGCTGAAAGATGTTGTCAACGACATCGAAGAGCTCAATGATGTTCAGGGTGCATTGCAAGTTGGTCAGGAAGTGCGTGTCCCGACTCGCTGACCTGCGTTTTATTCTCCCCGTTGCCGTGGTGTCTTAGTTGCGAATCTGATCGATCAACCGTAGTTTTAGAGGGTGCACTGCCCTTTCTGTCATAACCCTGATTCTCGTGTGGTTGATACACGCATTGCGGATGATGGCGCCTCGATTCGCCGGCGCAGGGAATGCACCTCGTGTAAGAAACGCTTCACGACATTGGAAACTTCTTCTTTCCAGGTCGTTAAACGCTCTGGTGTCATCGAGCCCTTCTCGCGGAATAAGGTTGTTGCTGGGGTAAGGAAAGCATGCCAAGGGCGTCCTGTTTCCGATGATGAGCTGGCACTTTTAGCCCAACAGGTTGAAGAGCATCTTCGTACTTCCGGCGTCTCTTCTGTATCCAGCGATGAGGTTGGGAAAGCGATTCTGCCCTTCCTTCAGGATCTTGATGAGATCGCATACCTACGTTTTGCCTCTGTCTATCACGCGTTTAATTCGCT
>JAGZNE010000001.1:0-70913 GCA_018363825.1 Atopobium sp.
ATCGTAGCCTACGTATCCTGGAGGAGCACCAACCAGCTTAGCTACGGTGTGACGCTCCATGTACTCGGACATATCGTAAGAAAGCAGGGCATCTTCGGAGCCAAACAGGAACTCTGCCAGGGCTTTTGCAAGCTCAGTCTTACCTACGCCGGAAGGGCCAAGGAAGATGAAGGAGCCACCAGGACGCTTTGGGTCTTTAAGAGGACTGCGGCTTCTGCGGATTGCCTTTGCAACCTTAACAACAGCCTCGTCCTGACCAACAACGCGCTGGTGAAGGATGTCTTCTGTACGAAGCAGCCTTGAAGCCTCAGTCTCGGTGAGGTTGGAGACAGGAACGCCGGTGATGCCAGAGACAACCTTTGCAATATCGTCCTCGTCAACGGTAACGATGTTCTTGTCTAGCTGCTCGCGCCACTCAGTCTCCAAGCGGTCCCTCTCTGCTACCAGGGATTTCTCCTGGTCACGCAGACGAGCTGCCTGCTCAAACTCCTGAGCGCTTGCTGCCTCAGACTTCTGGGTACGAACGCGGAGAAGATCTGCGTCTACCTGGGCAATCTCTGGAGGAAGGCTCATCTTGTGGATGCGTGCACGAGCGCCAGCCTCATCGAGGACGTCAATGGCCTTGTCTGGCAAGAAGCGGTCCTGGATGTAGCGGCTCGAAAGCGCAACGGCAGCCTTGATGGCAGCCTCTGTATAGTGAACGTGGTGATGCTTCTCATAGCGGTCCTGTAGACCGTGAATGATAGAAATGGTGTCATCGTTGTTTGGCTCACCGATATTGACAGGTTGGAAACGCCTCTCAAATGCAGCGTCCTTCTCGACATGTTTACGGTACTCTTCTGCCGTGGTTGCGCCGATGACCTGGATTTCTCCACGAGACAGCGGTGGCTTAAGGATGGACGCAGCATCAATAGAACCTTCTGCGGAGCCGGCACCAATGACGGTATGAATCTCGTCGATGAAGAGGATGTCATTCTTGGATTTCTCCAGTTCAGCAACAACCTTCTTCATGCGGTCCTCAAATTCGCCGCGATACTTAGAGCCAGCTACCAAGCTTGCCAGGTCAAGCGTCCAAACCTGCTTTCCGCGCAGAATGTCAGGAACATTGCCGGAAGCAATGAGCTGAGCCAAGCCCTCAACAATGGCTGTCTTACCAACGCCAGGGTCTCCCAGGATAAGTGGGTTGTTCTTCTGACGACGCGCAAGAACCTGCATGACACGCTCAATCTCGCGGTCACGGCCAATGACGGGGTCAAGCTTCTTATCTGCGGCAAGCTTGGTAAGGTTACGGCCAAACTGCTCCAGCATGGAGGCGTCATCGTTTGTGTTAGGACGCATCTGACCAGCACCGACGGGCATGCCAAAGATGCCACCTTCAATGCGAGGCTCTGCCATGCGAGGACCAGCAGGCGCGTCTTCTGGAGTCTGAGCAACCAGCTCATCAACGGCGTTTCTTACTGCGTCGCCCGAAACACCCATGGTACGCAGGGCATCCATAGCGCGACCATTGCCCTCAGACACAATGCCTAAAAGCAGATGCTCTGTTGCAATATAGCTCTGACCGTGGGTCATGGTCTCTCTATACGCGTCCTCTAGCACGCGTTTTGCGCGAGGAGTAAACGGAATGTGGCCGCCAGGAATAGGATCTCCTGCGCCTGTAGTGAGCTCTTTTACGGTTGCTAGGGCCTCATCATACGAGACCTCCAGCTTAGCCAAAGCCTGAGCAGCAATGCCCTCCCCCTCTTTGATGAGAGCAAGTAGCAGGTGCTCGGTACCAACATACATCTGGCCAAGACCGCGAGCCTCGTCCTGAGCCAGGCTCATGACTTTACGCGCTCTGTCAGTGAATTTATCAAACATGTGCTGAAACCTCTCAAAACTATCTTGATTTGGATAGGTATGTACCCAAAAGGTAACGTCCACAATCACAAGAAACCGGTACCCGTAAAAGTGCAGGTACCGGCTTTAATTGATGTGACTATCGTGTGAATGCAAGGGGCCTTAGAACGAGTGTGCCGCACGCTTTTAGTCTCAACGTGGGTGTGTCGCAGCAAAAAATCCGCCGCAGACTCTAAACTCTTAGCGCTTCTCGGGCTTAAGCTGTGGGAAGAGAAGGACGTCGCGAATAGAAGGCTGATCGCAGAAGAGCATCATCATGCGGTCGATACCGTAGCCGATACCGCCCGCTGGTGGCATACCGTACTCAAGTGCACGGATGAAGTCGTAATCGTATTCCATGGCCTCTTCGTCGCCCTGACGCTTGGCCTCCATCTGGGCGGCAAAGCGCTCCTCCTGGTCAACAGGGTCGTTGAGCTCAGAGTATGCGTTTGCGTACTCGGCGCCGCAGATAATGAGCTCAAAGCGGTCGGTCAGGCGAGGGTCGTCTGCCTTGCGCTTGGTGAGCGGAGAAACCTCTGCAGGATAATCGCAGACAAAGGTTGGGTTTACGATGCTCTTCTCGCCAAGCTCGTCGTAGATCTCAAACAACAGCTTGCCGGCCTGCCACTCTGGATTCCACTCAATCTCATAGCGGTCCAGGACTGCGCGGAGCTTCTCGACAGGAGTGTCAATGGAGAGCTCCTCGCCGGTGACCTCGGACGCAATCTCTGCCAGGGACGCAACGCGCCAGTTGCCGGAGAGGTCAACCTCGGTGCCCTGGTAAGTGATGACCTCGTGGCCCTCCTCGCAACCGCAAGCTTTGCGGGCAATCTCCTGGAAGAGATTCTGGGACAGCTCGCGCATGCCGGCCAGGTCAGAGTAGGCGGCGTATGCCTCCATGGAAGTGAACTCTGGGTTGTGCGTGAGGTCGGTGCCTTCGTTTCTGAACTGACGGCCAAGCTCGTAGACGCGCTCAAGTCCGCCAACAAGCAAGCGCTTCAGTGGAAGCTCGGTTGCAATGCGCAGGTAGTTCTCGGTGTTCAGAGCGTTGTAGTGCGTGATGAATGGCTTTGCGTTTGCGCCGCCAAGAATCTCCTGAAGAACAGGGGTCTCAACCTCCATGTAGCCGTCGGCCTCCATGAACTGGCGGATGATGGAGATGATCTGAGAGCGCTTGCGGAACACGTCGCGGACCTCAGGATTCATGATGAGGTCAACGTAGCGCTGGCGATAACGAACCTCGCGGTCGGTGAGGCCGTGGAACTTCTCAGGCAGAGGACGCAGCGACTTGGAGAGGACCTCCAGCGAGGTGACTGCCAGGGAAAGCTGGCCGCGGCGAGTGCGCATGATAGCGCCGGTTGCTCCGATGATGTCGCCAAGGTCGAGAAGACCTAGGAGCTCCCAGTTCTTCTCGTCAAGGTCATTGATGCGGCAGAAGAGCTGAATCTGGCCGGTATAGTCCTCTACCACGACAAACGCGATCTTGCCCTGGTTGCGGATTGCGCGGACGCGGCCGGCCACGGAATAGACTTCCTCGCCAGTCTGGCCGTCCTCGAGGTCAGCGTAGCGCTCCTCCAGCTCAGCGACGTGAGCGGTGACAGTGGACTTGATTGGGTATGGGTCAACGCCGGCGTCAAGCAGTGCCTGGCGACGGGCTTTGCGCTGCGCGCGCTCGTCGTTGATGGAAGCCTCTGGGGTGGCCTCGGTTGCGTCGACATTCTCGGCGGCGGTTGCGTCAGCGGCGGCCGAGTTACCAGCGATGTTGTTCTCTACTTCGGACATGTATCCTCCACGTAAAAACGCCCCGCGCCAGACGGACACGGGGCGACCAAATATCTTTTGTGCCAGTCTAGCGAGTAATAGAGGTAATGGTGTACTTCTTCACCTTGCCGTTTGGCGTGGTGAACTCAACCTCGTCGCCCTTCTTGTGACCAATAAGAGCCTCACCAGCTGGGGACTCGTTAGAGATCTTGTGCTCAAGGGAGTTAGTCTCAGTAGTACCAACAATTACATACTTAGTTGTCTTGCCTTTTGCATCAGCAAGCTCGACGGTTGTGCCGATTGCAACGGTGACGTTGCGCTTGCTGCCGCCCTCGACAACCTTTGCGACAGAGAGAATCTGGCGAATCTCGTTGATGCGGGACTCGTTGTGAGACTGCTCTTCTTTTGCAGCGTCATACTCGGAGTTCTCAGAAAGGTCACCGAAACCACGAGCCTCTTTGATGCGCTCAACAATCTCGTCGTGCTTCTCGCCCTCACGATAAGCCAGCTCATCGACAAGCTTCTGACGGCCTTCTGGGGTAAGTACAATCTCTTTAGTAGTGTCCATCGTGTTCTTTCTGTTGATGGGTCAGTCGGTCTATACGCGTGAGATAGGGCTACTCAGCCTTTTTGGACTCTTCGTCCTCAACGACCTCAGCCTCTGGCTCCTTGGCTTCTTCCTTGGTCTCAGACTCCATGCCCTCACGAACGCTCTTGACGGTCTCGCCGACAGCCTTGCCGAGCTTTGGAAGGTTCTTAGGTCCAAAGAGAACCATAACAATGACAACAATAATCAGAAGCTCAGGAATACCAAGTCCTAAAATCATATAAACCCCCAGAAAATCTTTTCCTGTAAAAGCGTTCAGAAAAAACGCCGTATCGGCTAGTATAACCGAGGGAAACCTTACTAACAAGGAATTAACATGGTCTTACATGATTTTTGGACATTTTTTATCTGGTCGACCGTAGCGGGGCTTGCCGTTATTGGCATTTACCAGCTATTTTTGTTAATTCTACGCGCTCGAGGCGTTTTTGTGACTCGTACCAAATTTGGCCTCACGATGATTTTTGACTCCGAGGACGCCGACGGTACGCCCATTAGGCTGCTCAACGTTAATGGCACCTTCCAGTCCGTGAGCTACATTGCGCCTGAACTGCGCTTTGAGCTCTGCGTCCACTATCACCGCATGATGGCGAAGGTTATCCAGCAGGTGGCTCCACAAGGTCACGTTGTGGTTATGGGCGGCGGAGGTTTCTCGCTGCCAAAACACCTGGCTACGCACATGAAGGCTGCTGCTATTGACGCAATTGAAATTGATCCGAAGATTGTTTCACTTGCTCGTAAGCACTTCTTTCTGGACGAGGCTCTAGCTGCGACTTCAAGTGAGCTGCGTATTGTCGAGGACGACGCCTGGAAGGTGTTGCAAGACGCAAAAGCCGGCAGTATTGACGTGCTGGTAAACGAAGTGTTTGCTGGTCGGAAGTCGCTTGGACCCCTGGGAACAGCGGCTGGCGCGCAAGTGGTTAAAGAAAAACTTGCAGATGGCGGTGTATATCTGGCTGATGTTCGCTGTCCGCTCGAAGGCCACGGGTCTACGTTACTTCCCCAGGTGGCAAACGTCTTTGCGCAGGAGTTTGCGCACGTCGCGTATGTGCCCGAGTGGCCTGATACTCCTAAAACCCCAGGTAACAACCTCTTAATTGCAACTGATGCGGATATTACGCTTCCTGAAGGTGCTGTTGTAGTGAAATAACGTCACTTTGAGGGCTGTCCGCTATCCAATTGACCGAGCAACATCCAATCACCTGAGAAAATTGCATATTCCACCTTGTTTATGCGGAGTTTTGTATCAAAAATTTGACTCACCAAAATTTGACCCCTCTTTTGGGTAAAAAATCCGTTTAGTTGGAGATCAAATCGCAATCACGGAAATTCCTGACTTGCGTTTGCGCAGGTGACAAAAAGTGTCCAGATTTTGCTATTTTTATCCGTAACAAAACCGCAGGTAGATGGCTTGCATAAAAACTAGTCGCTACTGAATATTCCAACTAAACGGATTTTTTACCACTTGCATGACAAGCGCTCAGCAAAACCGCAGTTGGCATTAATCTGACTTACATTTCTCCGTTAAAACGATTCTTTCAAAAGAATTTGAAAACACGACTTTGGTATTTGAAAACACGACCTTGTCAGTTTGACTAAATTTATATATGCACTGGTGAACATATATGTTTAGCAAGAAAATTTTTCCAAAAAAGAAGGGAATTTCTTCTAATTCTCGTAAATACGTAACAGAATATGGGTATTGTTATCGCAGATAGAAAACATATTCTATCTGCGCCAAATACGGCAATTATTAAAGCTGATGCGCTAAGGAGGCATCATGAAGACGGGTTTTGAACTACTGAATGATCCATTTTTGAACAAGGGAACCGCTTTTACGCAGGAGGAGCGTCAGAAGTATGACTTAGTAGGACTTCTACCTCCAAATATCCAGACCATCGAGGAGCAAGCTGAACAGGCATACGTGCTTTTCCAGCAGTATCCTGACCTCGAGACAAAGCGTCACTATCTCATGAGGCTTTTCTCCGAGAACCGCACGCTGTTCTACAACCTGTTCTCCAAGCATGTTGAAGAGTTCATGCCTATCGTCTACGACCCAACTATTGCTCCAGATATTGAGCAGTACTCCCAGCGCTATGTCGATCCGCAGTATGCATGCTTCCTGTCAGTCGATCGTCCTGAAGACCTTGAAACCTCGCTGAAGAACGCAGCCGCAGGTAGAGACATCGACCTGATTGTCGTCACCGATGCAGAGGCAATTCTGGGCATCGGCGACTGGGGCACCAACGGTGTCGAGATTTCCGTTGGCAAGCTCATGGTTTACACCGCCGCAGCTGGTGTTGACCCTAATCGCATCATGCCTGTTGTCATTGATGCTGGCACCAATCGCCAGGAACTTCTCGATGACCCACTATACCTGGGCGAACGTCACAAGCGCGTTGATGAAGACCGCTATAACGCATTCATTGACAACTTTGTAACCACCGTCGAGAAGCTCTTCCCTAATCTCTATCTGCACTTCGAGGATTTCGGTCGCGAGCATGCAGCAGCAATTCTGGACCGTTACAAGAACACTTACCCTGTCTTTAACGATGACGTCGAGGGCACTGGTATTGTCACTCTTGCAGGCATCCTCGGCGGCCTCAATATTTCTGGCGAGAAACTCGTCGACCAGGTATATCTCTGCTTTGGCGCAGGAACTGCTGGTTGCGGCATCGCTGAGCGTGTGCTTCAGGAATTTGTGGACCAGGGAATGGACCGTGAAGAGGCTCGAAAGCGCTTCTACCTGGTAGATCGTCAGGGTCTGCTCTTCGATGATATGGACGATCTAACTCCACAGCAGAAGCCATTTGCTCGCAAACGCTCTGAATTTGAAAACGCTGGTGAGCTCACAAATCTTGCGGCTATTGTAAAAACGGTCCACCCAACAATCATGGTTGGTACCTCTACCGTTCATGGTGCCTTCACCGAGGAGATTATTCGTGAAATGGCAGCTCATTGCGAGCGTCCAATGATTTTCCCGCTTTCTAATCCAACTAAGCTTGCTGAGGCAACCGCCCAAGACCTGCTGACCTGGACCGATGGCCGTGCACTTGTTGCATGCGGAGTCCCATCAGACGACGTCGAACTAAACGGTGTAACCTACCAAATTGGACAGGCTAACAACGCCTTAATTTACCCAGGTCTTGGACTTGGTACCCTTGCAGCAAAAGCTCGCCTACTCACAGACCAAATGATTTCGCTTGCAGCTCACTCACTCGGTGGAATTGTTGATACCACAAAACCTGGTGCTGCAATTCTTCCTCCAGTCTCTAAGATTACTGAGTTCTCCGAGCGTATTGCTGTTGGCGTTGCAGAAGAAGCAATTAGACAAGGTCTTAACCGCGAGCCAATCGCCAGTGCAAAAGAGGCAGTTGACGCCCTTAAATGGTTCCCTGTCTACAAAGAGTTAGAGGCATAGTATGTCTGTCTTTTTGACATCATTACAAAATGTACTTCCTATCATTTTGATTATTGTGCTCGGTTATGTGCTTCGTAAGATTAACTGGCTCAACGAGACATTCGCTGGTCAAGCATCAAAACTCATTATGAACGTAGCACTCCCCGCGTCCATTTTTGTAGCAGTGCTCAAGAACTTATCTCTCGATCAGCTGCTCCAGCTTGGTCCCTCGGTGCTTATTGCAGCGATTAGCTTTACTTTGTCATATGCTGCAGGATTTTTGGTTATCAACGTTTTCCGCGTCCAACCAGGTCGCCGAGGCTTGATGCTCAATACCTTTGCAAATGCCAACACCATCTTCATTGGTATGCCGCTTAATCTTGCGCTCTTTGGCGAGCACGCCGTACCGTACTTCTTGGTGTACTACATCATGAACACTATTTCTACCTGGGCAATTGGAATCTTCTTCATTTACGGTGATCCAATTCCAACAGAAAATGATGGCGAGAAAAACAACGCAGCTGAGCACAAATTCAATATCAGCAAGTTATTACCACCACCATTGCTTGGTTTCTTGGTAGCCCTCGTTTTTCTCGTGTTCAACATCCCTGTTCCAGCAGTTGTAAACACTGGTCTTACGTATTTAGGCAACCTAGTAACGCCACTTTCGCTGATTTACATTGGCATTATTTTGCAGGAGACGGGACTCTCGAGCATTCGAATTGACCGTGACACGGCAATTGCGCTTATTGGTAAATTTGTTATTGCCCCGCTTATTATGGTTGGCGTAATCATGGCGTTTACCGGCGTGTTTGGTACACAGAACGTACTTGAAACTAGAACGTTTATCATCCAGGCCGCAGTTCCAGCGCTAACCGTTCTGCCAATTCTGGCAAACGAGGGTAAAGCTGACGTCAAATTTGCAACTAACGTTGTTGCGACTTCAACGGTGCTCTTTGCGATTGTCATTCCTATCGTAATGACCATCATTGGCTAATTAACGTTACCAACCAGCACTTTTACGCACAACAAAGCCTCTTCTCAATGGCGAGAAGAGGCTTTTTTCTTGTAGGTTTTGCGGGGTTAGCGCGAGGACCTGCCTAGGTTTCACTGCCCTTGCAATACCCTAGTCCAGTAGCACGCCTTCAACTGCAGGGGCGGAGCCGTCGAGGACATTGCACTTTTGGATCTGGTGGACAAACCAAGTGCGGAATGCCTTTTGGTCAACGCCAACGCATACAGTTGCATTGGGTTTCTCGCCAAGGTATCCGGCCAGGTCAACGACGGTGCAGCCAGTGGTTAAGCCTCCAGCGCACTCAACGTCCACAAACACGTCTTTGGTCTCAAACATTTGAGGTGCCAGTAGGTAGGCCACGGCCGTTGGGTCGTACATGCTGAAACCCTCCTCCTGGTAGTGAACGCGGTAGTTGAGCAGCAGCTTGACCAGCATGTCGCCGCTCTTGCCGGAGTTCTGGATGTTATCGATGTCCTCGGGCATGACACGAGCAGCGTCGCCCACCTCAAGGCCAACCATGGCCACGTGAACGCCGGATGCGAAGACAATTTTTGCTGCCTCGGGGTCAACACCCACGTTAAACTCGGACATGACGCCAAGGTTTCCACGGGTCAGAGCGCCGCCCATCATAACAATGCGCTCGATATGCTCTTTGACCTGTGGATATGCTTTCAGCAGCAGTGCGATGTTAGTCAGAGGACCAAGCGTCACCAGCGTGGTTTTCTCGCCAGACGAAGCACCCTCCATAATGACGCGACGCTGTGCTTCAAGTGCAGTTTCTTCGAGCAGACAGTCCGGCTGAATGCCATCAAATTCGTAGCCCCTCATGCCCGAAGCGCCGTGGACGTCGCTTGCGTCCATCGGTTTTCTGAGCAGTGGCTCGGCAGCACCACGCGCAACAGGCACATGCTGATTCCAGAATTTGAGCAGTTTAAGAGCGTTATTGGTGACGTTCTCGATGCCAACATTTCCGCTGACGGTAGTAATAAGCTTGATATCCAGCGCCTTTGCGGCCAGGGCAAATCCCAGCGCAATGGCGTCGTCAATGCCGGGATCCGTGTCAATGATGACGCGCGTCTTAGTTGAAAGCGTTGTCATAAGTCTCCTTTGTGCGATTGAACTGCGTGTACGTTACGTTTGAGCTGCGTATAGACTGCGTTTGGACTTGGTTGGAGCCATTTGAACTGCGTGTAAGCTGCAAATTATGGAGCAATAATCACTGCAATTTTAACCTAAAACTCAACTACCTGCTGATACGTTGGAATTGATTGCTGGGCGCCAACCTTAGTGGTGGCAAGCGCCGCGGCCTTTGCAGCCACATCAAGCGCCTGCTTGATATCGTGCCCCTCTAGCTGGCCCGATGCCTGGAACGCAGCAAGCGTACCCATAAACGTGTCGCCCGCACAGGTAGTGTCCACGGTGTCCACGCGGTAACATTCCTGCTGGTACACGCCGTGTGAGTCGGCAGCTATGGAACCCTTGGAACCCAGCGTCAACACCGCAGTTGCCACGCCACTTGCAAGCACCTTCTGCACTGCAGCCTCGGGATCTGCCAGTGGGCTGATCTTGCCCTCGCCAAACAAGTCTGCAAACTCAATCTCGTTCAGGCAAAGCACGTCCACGCTGGCGAGAAGACCGGTGGTCATGGTAGCTGATGGCGATGGGTTCACCATCGTATAGAGCCCCAGCTCATGCGCGTACCTGATAAGCTCAAACGTAGTCGACAACTCGCACTCAAACTGCGTCAAGAACACGTCACCTGGCTCCGCAATGCGATCGAGCACTGCTTTTACGTCGTCAACTGTACGTACGTGATTAGCGCCATGGTCCAAAATGATGCGATTATCGCCGCCAACGCGCACGATTACGGCAACACCAGTGGAGACTCCAGACAGCTCGTCTACCTGCTCCGCATTGACTCCGTAACCAATAAGTGACTGCTTGAGGTCCTGTCCAAAAGAGTCAGCGCCAACAGCACCAATCATGTGGACATCTGCACCCATTCGAGCTGCAGCAACTGCTTGGTTGGCACCCTTTCCACCTGGACTGGTGACAAGATTTTTGCCGCCGATGGTCTCACCCTGCTGAGGCATCTTATCAGCCTCGATGGAGATATCCATGTTCAGGCTTCCAAATACAATCACTTTGCCCATGTGAGGCTCCTTCTTTGCAGGTGCGCGGTGTGTGACGTTTCAGTTTGGCTTTTCGGTGCGGCACTAGACGTTGCTGCTCGACGTTCTTCTCGCCAGTGCAACTGAAAAATGTCCTGTTTATAGGGTATATAGTAATAACTTGACCAATCGCGTCAACCCAACTACTCTTAGAGTGCTTGAGTGGACGGACGTTCAATTTTTCAGTTGGCGCCGCTCTTGCAAAACACCTATTTCAAGGAGGTGCTTTATATGCCTGGTCGAAGTAGCAGCTTACGTCTGACAGCAGATGCTGACCCTGTTCATTTATGTGTGACGGATATAAAGAAACCTCTTATTCAAAAGTTTTAATTTTTACTGCACCGCGAGCCTATAGGGATATAAATTTGCAGGTTTATAGAGCAATCCTGTAGATATATGAATCTATGTGGCAGGTTTTAAGTCCCACACATAACAGAACGCTTTCAGTTTGCGTCATACACCAACCAGTTAGTCACTTATTTCCACTAATTATCGGAGGTGCACATGGCAATCATGAAGCGCACAACCCAAACAAAGACAGCTCAAACAAAGACAACTCAGACTACCTCGGGAGAGCTTGGACAGTCCTTGACCTTTGCCGCAACTCACTCGGTAAAGAGCGTCTGTCGTAAGTTCCATACCACCCCGGACGGCCTTGCCATTGACATTGCGCAGGCAAAATACGACCTCAACGGTCCAAACGTTATCACCAGTGCCGCTGAGGAGCCCTTTATCATCCGTCTGCTCAAAAGCTTTGCAAGCCCCTTTACCTTCATATTGATTGCGCTCGCAGGCATTTCTTACGTCACTAACGTGGCCCTTGCCGCAGATGGCGAGAAGGACCCGTCAACCGTCGTCATCATCACGGCAATGGTACTTATCTCCGGCATCATTGACTTTGTCCAGAGCTCCAAGGGAGCATCGGCAGCGGCCGCGCTCTCCAAGATGGTGACCTCAACCACAAGGGTCATCCGTCGTCCCATCGACTTTGATGACACGGATGCGGATCAGGTCGTCAACCAGGACGTTAACCAGGGATCGGATGACGACGCAAATGCCGACGTGGACTTCGACGATGAATACGCCGCAGATGAAACCGCCGACGATGCAGAAGACGCCGCCGACGAGCCCGGAGCTCCCGAAGAACCCAAACTTGCTTCCGCGCTGGGAGAAGAAATCCCCTTTGAACAGGTAGTTATTGGCGACATCATCCGCTTAGCCTCGGGCGACATGATTCCCGCGGACTGCCGCGTTCTGGACGCCAAAGACCTCTTTGTCAACGAAACCGCGCTCACCGGAGAATCAGAGCCTGTCGAGAAAACCGCTGGTGTCGTCCACGCTCGCCGCCGCGCTGATGGCACGCGCTATCCCCTCTCGCTCTCTGAGTGCACAAACCTGCTGTTCGCCGGCACTACGGTTCAGTCAGGAAGTGCAACGGTAGTGGTGGTTGCAACCGGCAACAAATCCTACGTGGGTACCATGTCTGAGCTGCTCCAGCAGCCTGCTGGCGAGACCAGCTTTGACGAGGGCCTCAAGTCCGTCTCCAAGGTGCTTGTCTCGTTCATGCTGATCATGTGCCCCATCGTGTTCTTTGCAAACGGATTCCTCAAAGGTGACTGGTTTGACGCGCTGCTCTTCAGCGTCTCTGTTGCCGTTGGCATTACCCCTCAGATGCTGCCTGTTATTGTGACCACTTGCCTTTCTCGCGGTGGAACGCAAATGGCCAAGCAGGACGTTATTGTTAAGAATCCAGCCGCAATCCAAAACCTGGGTGCCATGGACATCCTGTGCACCGACAAAACCGGTACTATCACCGCTGACGAGGTTGTACTTGAGCGCCATCTCAACATTCTGGGCGAAGAGGATTCTCGTGTGCTCCGCCACGCGTATCTGAACAGCTACTTCCAGACGGGCCTTCGCAACCTCATTGACAACGCAATCATCAAGACCTCAAATGACGAGCTGCCCACCAACCTACTGAGCATTGAGTACGAGAAAATCGACGAGGTCCCGTTTGACTTTGAGCGTCGCCGCATGAGCGTTGTGGTGAGAAACACAAAAACTGACAAGACGCAGATGATTACCAAGGGCGCCGTCGAGGAAGTCCTCAACGCTTGCTCCTTTGTTGACCTAGACTCTGAGATTAAGCCACTGACTCCCGTCCAGCGCAAGAGCGTTATGGACCGCGTCTACCAGCTCAATCAGGAGGGCATGCGCGTGGTTGGCGTTGCTCAGAAGAGCGACCCTCGTGGCGTCGGCGAGTTTGGCGTAGACGATGAGCGCGACATGGTACTTATTGGCTACCTGGCCTTCCTGGATCCGCCGAAAGAGAGCGCTCGCGAGGCAATTGCCAAGCTCAACCAGAGAGGCGTGCAGGTCAAGGTACTTACCGGCGATAACGAAGGCGTTGCCGCTGCCGTCTGCAAGAAGGTGGGCATCCACGTTGACGAGCTCCTGCTTGGTAGTGACGTAGAAAACCTCAACGATGAGCAGCTCAAAGAGCGTGTCGAGAAGACCCAGCTCTTTGCAAAGCTTTCCCCCATGCAAAAGGCTCGTGTTGTCTCTGCGCTCAGGTCCAACAACCATGTGGTCGGCTTCATGGGCGACGGCATTAACGACGCAGCCGCCATGCGCTCCTCCGATGTTGGAATCTCCGTCGATACTGCCGTTGACGTGGCAAAAGAGTCCGCAGACATCATCTTGCTACAGAAGGACCTGCTGGTACTTGAGCACGGTGTTGAAGAGGGTCGCAGAACCTACGGCAACACCATCAAATACATCAAAGCAACCGCAAGCTCTAATTTTGGTAACGTGCTATCCGTTTTGGTGGCCAGCTTCTTCCTGCCGTTCTTGCCTATGAGCGCGCTTCAGCTGCTTCTCTTGGGTCTTGCATATACCGTTACCTGCATTGCGATTCCTTGGGACAACGTTGACGATTCGTTCCTCTCAAGCCCTCGCTCTTGGGACGCTCATTCGATTACAAACTTTATGCTTTGGATTGGACCAATCAGTTCAATCTTTGATGTGCTGACCTTTGCCCTCATGTTCTTTGTAGTCTCTCCCGCGCTTGCCGGAGGAACCTGGGCAGAACTTGCTGCAACTGGAAACACCGCTGCTCAAGCACTCTTTATTCTATCTTTCCAAACAGGTTGGTTCATCGAATCCATGTGGACCCAGACCTTTGTTCTCCACGCGCTCAGAACCAATAAGATTCCGTTTATTCAGAGCATGCCATCGGCATCGCTGCTTGCTCTAACCACCGCGGGAATCATTGTGGTCAGTGCTCTTCCGTATCTGTCGGTGTTCGCCCAACCCTTGAGTCTTGTTGCTCTACCTTTATCATTCTTTGGATGGCTAACTGCACTCATGAGCGGGTATATGGTTCTTATCACCATAATTAAGAGCCTCTACGTCAAGCGATTTGGCTCGCTACTCTAACCTTGCTCTAGGAAGGACCACGATGGACGTAAAAGAAGCTATGGACCAGCGCATATCTCTGCGCGCGTACGACCAAAAGCCTATTGAGCAAGAGAAACTTTCTCAACTCCAGGAAGCCATTGACGTCGCAAATGCCCAGATGGCAGAGGCAGCGCCTGATCACGCCGCAATCCTTACCATCGAGGGCCCTCACCTTGAGGATGGCACTTCCGTTCACATGAAGAACAGGTCTATTGTCGGTCCCATTTACCACTACGTAGCAGGTTATTGTGAAGACGCAATTGCCCGTGAACTCATCGGCTACTATGGCGAGAAGATCGTTCTTCTCGCCACCCAGCTGGGCATTGGTTCATGCTGGATTGCCGAGACCATGGACTGGAAGACCCTGGCTCGCGACGAGTACAACGGCCTTAAGCTGGGCATTATTATTTCTATCGGATACGCTCCGGAGAAGATTCCGCTCAAGCAGGAGGGCATTCGTACCGCAATTCGTCTGCGCACCAAGAAGCCTGCGCAGATTATGACGGCAAACGGTACTCCAACTGAGCCGAAGCAGATGCCCGAGTGGTTCAACCGCGGCATTGATGCGGTTTTGGCATGTCCAACTGCTATCAACAAGCTTCCCGTTGTATTTGACCTGACAGATGGCGTAGTAAGCGCGTCCATGCCTAACCAGCGCCACCTTGTCCAAGACTACGACCTGGGCATCTCCAAGCTGCACTTTGAGCTTGCCGCCGACCTCAAGGGTACGTGGGAGCTTGGACAGCCTGGTCGCTTTATCGTTTCTGAGTAGCCTTCCGCACATAGCGCCTCCCAGCTCACAAACGTCATGTTCCCGAGTGTCGCATTCCTGGACAACGATCCCGGTTCACCGCACCTCCCAGCTCACCGCCGTCCAACAGCGTACCTCCAGCTCACCAGAGCACCACCAACAAGAAAGGACCACGTATGGCCTGTTCCGCACAACACGTTGCAAACAAAGTTCTCTCGTCCTACCAGTGGAGACTTGCAACTAAAAAGTACGACCCTACCAAGAACGTCTCTGACGAGGACCTTGAGGTAATCCTTGAGGCTGGTCGTTTGGCACCAAGCTCTTACGGTCTAGAGCCTTGGCGCTTCCTGGTTGTTAATCTGCGAGAGGATCAGGCCTCTGAGCAGTCACTTCGCCTTAAAGAGAAACTTTACGAGCCATGCTATGGTGCTCGCGCATCCCTTAACGGCGCTCACTACCTGGTTATTCTTCTTGCTCGCAAGAACGTCAATGCAGAGTCTGCTTACGTCAAGCACATGATGCACGACATCAAGCAGCTTCCTGCAGACTTTGAACCAACCTATGCGGCTGCTTTCAAAAACTTCCAGGAGAACAT
The DNA here is from genome assembly GCA_018363825.1 of Atopobium sp. Classification (GTDB taxonomy): domain Bacteria; phylum Actinomycetota; class Coriobacteriia; order Coriobacteriales; family Atopobiaceae; genus Lancefieldella. The sequence continues at coordinate 15,635 of JAGZNE010000001.1, forward strand.
GTTTAACCTGGTAGGTAACGAACGCGCCACCTTTGACTGGGCTTGCAAGCAGACCTACATTGCGCTTTCGAACATGCTCACTATGGCCGCTATGATTGGTGTTGATAGCTGTCCAATCGAGGGCTTCAACCGCGAGGCTGTCGATAAGATTTTGGAAGAAGAGGGTCTTCTCGACGGCGGCCAGTACAACGACTTTGGCGTTTCCTGCATGCTTAGCCTGGGCTATCGTGATATGGATCCTGTCCAGAAGCGTCGCCAGCCAGCCGAGGATGTTATCGTCAGGTTGTAAAGGCTGTAAGTGTCATTACCTTTTAAGCTGCCTCCTATTTCCCGACACCGAGGAAATGGGAGGTAGTCTGTTTAGCAGGCAATTCTTTGTTGAGTGGGAAAGTCTTTGCTATTTAGGAAGCTTATTGTTCGTGCGAAACACGGTTGCACATAGTTTGGTCGCATGCCATTTTGGCGCCAACTGGCCTTTTTGGTGCGAAATGACTTTCTCTGATCCAAAAATGGCCCATTTCAGTGCGAAGTGGTAAAAAATGCGTTTAGTTGGGGTATACAGGATTGACAAACTTCTATGCAAGCGTTTTACCAGCTCTTTTAATTGGACGAATTTTTCATGTGCATTCACATTATTTCTGAACTGCTTAAACGTAAATGCCAAAATGATAAAATCAAAATTTATTTCCAACTAAACGGGTTTTTTACCCAAAACAGTACCCTCTAAATGACATATCAATTTTTTGATTAGTTTTTGTGAATATTAGACAGTCTTTATGCACGCCGAGGTGTCCTCGAGTATCTGTGCGCCCTGTGCGCCTCGCACACCCTGTACACCTCCCCCCCGAGCTCCGGCGCGCCACACACGCCGCCGCGTAACCACGGCGCATATGGCGCGCTCGCACGAGCAGCTCAACCAGCAGAAAATACCTAATTACCTGCGGATAAACCTAAAGCCGCGGCCAGAATGGATGTACGGCAAGAATGCTTGGTCTTCTTCGCAGATACTTCCTGCAACGTTGTCACGAGCATCAAGCTCCAAAAGACCGCGAGCAATCGAAAGCTCGCCCGCATAACGGCCATAAGCCTTGCTACTCACCAAGATGGCGCCAGTAGCAACAGTCTCCCAAGTAGAAGGCTTTGCATCGTATACGGGAGCATCTTTCCAGAGTCTGGACTCCTGTGAACGGATAATGTACGAGCTGGAATCAGGTCGATCGGTCTGCAAGCGATCATACAGATACTCAAAATCAGGTTTTAACTCGGCTTTTAACTCAATACAATTCCGCTCAAGCTGACCAATACGCTTCCACGTAGCCTCAGTAACATCTGAGTCACCAATGAGTACCACGTCAGAGTTTGCATCATAAAGCGCAAGCATTGCCTGAATGAGCGCATCACCAGAAAGCCCACGATGTTCCTCGACAGTTGACAGTCCCTCGTAAAGAGGACCGCGGAAAACCTCGCCAGGAACAAACGAGAAAATCTGGAATCCAAGCGCAGAAAGATGTGCATTAATCTGCGTGACACGCTCAAGCGAAAGGCCTGTGTAGCTCTTGGGATAGTAATTGTGGCAGGCAGCAAAGCGAGTGAAGTCGGCACCAGCTGCTCGCCATGCGGAAATGTCGTCCTTAGTGATAGTTGAAGCGTTAAAAACTACGTGGAACTTGCGAGAAAGCTCTACGGTCTCCGCCGCGTCAAACCCAAAGTCAAGACGCACATACGTAATGCCCAGCTCCGCAAGCTCGTCAAACTTCTGAACGCCAAGTTTGGAAAGAGTAGCAGGAGAAACATCAGCAATGAGGTTAATCTCCGCCTTCCTGCAAAGCTCCAAAAGCCTACGAGCCTCAGTGCGATAATCAATTCCCTCTTCCTCGGGAATCTGGAGAGAAGTAAAGGCGTAGTGGCATCCGGCTGCCTGCGCTTTTGCTACAACCTCAGCATTAGCTTCATATCCACTGGCAAAATACAGTGAAATTCCGGTGCGCATAAATCCTCCAAGTAAATTGCAAACGCTTCTAGAAGACGGGTTTCTCGCCTGGCGAGAAGACCGACGGACGGCCAGCCAGAACGCCGGGCGAGAAAAAATCCCTCTTCCTAGGATACCTAAGAAGAGGGATAAACGTTTCTAAAACGTGTGGTTTTTACTCGCCGAAAACGTCGTTAATACGATCCTCGTCAACGCCGAAGAACCAAGTAAGTGCAAATCCTGCAGCGTAAGCAAGAAGCATAGCAAGCAGGTAGAAGACCTGGTTACCAGGCTGGACAATTAGCAGACCAAAGAGGCCGGAGACGCCCTGGGAAACGGTACCAAGGTGGAAGAGGTAAGCAACGACGGAGCCAACACCGGAGCCAAGGCATGCGGTGATGAATGGCTTACCAAGAGGCAGGGTAACTGCGTACATAAGAGGCTCGCCAATGCCGAGCATACCAACTGGGATGGACTCGGTGAGGTACTTCTTGACGCGCTTGTTCTTGGTCTTGAAGAGGATTGCAAGACCAGCACCAACCTGGCCGCCGCCTGCCATCATCAGCAGAGGAAGCAGGTAGTTGATGCCCTGAGTTGGGCCCTCTGGGTTGTTAAGCATAACGTGGATTGGGGTAAGTGCCTGGTGAAGACCAACGGAAACCAGTGGCAGGAAGGTAGAACCAAGCAGATAAGCACCAAAGACGCCAAGCTTGTCATAGAAGAACTGAAGGACAAAGAAGATTGCTTGAGTGAGCCATGCGCCTGCAGGCTGAAGAATCAGGACGGAGCCAATGACACCGATGATGACGGTGCAAAGTGGAGTCAGGAAGGTGTCAAGAACGCTTGGCATAACCTTGTGCAGGTTCTTCTCCAGGAATGCGAAGAAGATTGCGCAGATGATTGCACCAATCATGCCGCCTGCTGCTGCGTTGAACAGGTCAGAGGAAGCGACGATAAATGCGCCCTCCTTGAAAGCAACAGTTGGGAGGCTGAATGGAAGGTGAACCAAACGAGTTGCAACGCCATCAACAGTCTTGGAAGCAAGAAGAGGCATACCAGCGTTAGCAATGGAGAGTGCACCAGCCATAGCACCAAGAACGCGAGAACCACCAAACTCCTTGGCAGCGTTCTCGCCAGCGAGAATTGGCAGGTAAGCGAAAAGTGCCCAACCCATGGTCCAGATAGCTGCGAACCACCACTCGTTAGCAAAAGCCTTACCAGTGGAGAAGTTGATAACGTTGATGATACCGTTAATCAGACCTGCAGAAATGATGCCAGGAAGCAGTGGAACAAAGATGTTAGCAATCTTCTTGAGGAAGCGCTGAACAGGCTTGTTCTCGTACTTAGCCTTCTGAGCTGCCTTGTTATCCTTAGCTGCGGATACAACGTCGTCCTCAGATGCGTCACCAGCAGCAACGCCGGTAAGCTTGGAGAACTCAACAATAACCTTGTTGACAACGCCAGGACCAAGAACAACCTCGAGGTACTCTGCATCCTCGACCAGACCCATGACACCGTCGATAGCCTTGATGGCCTCGGAGTCAACCTTTGAAGGATCTGCGGTCTTAATGCGGAGCCTGGTCATGCAGACCATGTTGCTCTGAACATTTTCTTTGCCACCGACGGCAGCAAGAATCTGTTCTGAAAGCTTGGTGTAATCCATACTTTCCTTCTTTCTCTCGTTGCGATGTTGCAACAAATACCTATCAAGAATACATAAAAAATGAACTTATCGGTACAACAATCCATACCTGTGGTTCATTGTTTCATGTTTTGACCTAATTTGAGCGCCCTGTTACTGCAGGTAAACTGAGCGTTTTTCAAAACTTGCCGACCACTTGCGCGTCGTGCTGATACCACTGACCGATGTAACTGAAACAAAATGCTTACGCGTGTGTCATTTGTTACAACTGCGATTACTACAGTGCACCTCTGACATGGCCATGGGCTGCCTCAAGCTTAGCTTTTGCCTCTTCAACAGGCATCTGAGTCAGCAGCATAACAATAGCAAGCTTTGCATTACCATCAGCCTGCTCAAGCGCCTGAGCTGCCTCTTCACGGGTGCAACCAGTTGCTGCCATGGTGATGTTCTGCGCGCGAACTACCAGCTTCTTGTTGGTCTGCTGCACGTCAACCATAAGGTTCTGATATGCCTTACCCACGCCAACCATAGAACCGGTTGAAATCATGTTCAGAATCATCTTCTGAGCAGTACCAGACTTAAGGCGTGTGGAACCTGTAAGAACCTCAGGACCACAGGAAGGCTCAATAGCAAGTTCTGCCTCTTTGCCCACCTCAGAGCCCTTATTGCAGGCAATAGCAACGGTCTTGCAGCCCAACGAACGAGCATAGCGCAGACCGCCTATAACGTAAGGTGTGCGACCACTAGCTGCAATTCCAATAGCAATGTCGTTCTTGTTCAGGCCAATCTTCTTGAACTCTTCTTCGCAAAGCTCAAGAGAATCTTCCGCGCCTTCAACTGCACGTACAAAGGCCTTCTCGCCACCGGCGATAAGACCAACAACCACGTCTGGAGAAACGCCAAAAGTAGGCGGACACTCAACCGCGTCCAAAACGCCCAGACGGCCTGAGGTTCCAGCGCCAAAATAGACGATTCTACCGCCAGCCTCAAGCGAGGAAACTGCCCACTCAACTGCCTGTGCTACCTGCGGAAGAACCTCTTTAACGCCAGCTACCACGTTGAGGTCTTCTTGGTTCATAACGCTAACCAGCTCAAGCGGGGTCATCTGATCCAGGTCCATGGTGTTGGGGTTTCTTGTTTCGGTGACAAGTTTTGTTAAATCAATCACGTTTTCACCTTCTGTGTTGTGATTTTTACGCAATAACGTCGTTGGCTGTACCAGGCAAATCTTGGTCAGAAGAAAGCGTATTGACACGCTCGGCTGAATCTAACTTGCCAATATAGTTTGTCGAGAAACGCTTAACGCTCTTCTCGTAATTTCTATTTACATAGGCTGCAAAGAGCGCATCTACAACGTTGAGCTGGGCAATTCTTGAAGACATGGCGCCACTTCTCATGATGTGCTCAGTCTCTGCAACGCCTAAAACGTAGTCGGAGCGGTGAATGAGCTCTGAGTCAATACCACCGCGGGTAATGGCAACCACCTTGGCACCGTTTGCCTTTGCAATCCATGCACACTCAATGGCTTCTCGCGTAAGGCCTGAGTAGCTGACCACAATAGCAAGATCTTCTCGCCCCATGTTTTTAGCGTAGAGCATCTGAGAGTGGTAATCGTCGCTCAAATTGCAGTTGATGTTGAGGCGCATGAGCTTGAGCTGCAGGTCTCTTGCAACCAGAAGCGAAGCTCCCATGCCAAAGAGGCAGATGGAATGAGCTTGCATCATGAGTGAAACAACTGAGTCAACAACCTGAGCGTCAAGCAATTGCCTGGTAAGCTCCAGCGAAGAAATGTTCTTTGCCGTAACTTTTTCGATGATCACATCAGTGGTGTCACCTGCGATAACGCCGCCGACAGCAATATCGTTGCTTTTGTTGCTTACTGCCAGCTCGTAAATAAGCGCTTGCTGGAACTCTTTATAGCCACCGCAGCCAAGCTTCTTGCAAAGCCTGACAACCGTTGATGCAGATGTATACGTTTGAGCTGCTAGTTTATGGATTGATTGACCAACTGCCGCCTCTGGATCCGACAGAATATAGTCGACTATATCGCGTTCAGCTGAACTAGCATTCTTGCGATACTCTTCCAGACGTAGACGAACACCTCTCACGCAATCACCTCCGGCCGTCCAGTTGACTAAAACGTTTGACTATATTGTTTCACGATGCCATAAAAATTTCATCTGTAAAGTAGGCAGTGCCGTAAACGGTAGTATTGCGTGCGCAAGTGCGAGCGCACCCCACGTGCGTTGCATGCGCGACTGCTCATGTTTTCCCAGCATAATGCGGGGACAATTGACGCAAAATCTAAGCCTTATGTTAGGTACGCTACTATCACTTCATAAAAACTTTTACTACCGAGTAGACATTTGACCACGTAAAACCTGATTAAAATATTTCATCTTTGCCTAAAAAATTCAAATTTAGATACCATTGACAGCTTTTTTGATACCACTCGCAGTACGTTAACGTACCCATTATTTCATCTTGGACAAACTAGCTGCAATTTTGATGAAACGCACGTCATCATAAGCGCAAATTATCTCAGCCAATTGAGATAGCAGGTGTTTCACCTAAGGCAAAACCGAAGGAGACGATATGCGCACCAACGAAGATTTGCACCAAAATCAAAACGCTCACTCTGAGCACTCATCTAACGCAGGCTCCCCTGCTGGACAGACCAGAAGGCAATTTCTGAGCAGAAGTGCTCTTGGTCTAGCCGCTCTAGCAGGTCTTGGCCTTACCGCCTGCCAGACAAAGGGTGGCGCAACTGCTGCTAAGGGAACCGCAAAGAAGGTTGACTCTGTAGACGGAACCTTCCAGTACGAGAAGGTCTTCCCTGTTCTCAACGACAATGAGGCCTTTGACGACTCTCTTGTTACCAACCAGCTCAACAGCTTTGTTTGCTTTGCTGGTCAGGGCACCGTCTATGTAAAGAGCTCCGAGCCTCAGAGCTTTGCGCTCTTTGTAAACGGTCACCAGGTTCCAACCGATAAGCTTGACGGCTCTTCCTGGAACCAGATTGACATCTCTGACGTAACCGTCAACGGCGATAACCGCTTGCAGGTCAGCACTGTTAAAGAGACTCAGGCAACCTTTGAGGTCAAGATTGGCTACCCAACCCTTATTGACGGCACCAAAGACTACGCCGACAACGACAACTTCAAACTGATTGACCAGATCATCAACGCAGAGATTGCCAACGGCTTTACCTCTGCCCAGCTGGTTGTTACCAGGTACGGCAAGATTATCAAGAAGACCAACTACGGAAACGTCAATTCTTACAACAAAGACGGCTCTCGCATCAAAGACGGTAAGGCTGTTGACGACAACACCCTCTATGACCTGGCCTCTAACACAAAGATGTATGCCACTAACCTGGCAATTGAGAAGCTGGTTACCGACGGTCAGCTGGACGTTTCCAAGAAGGTTCAGGAGTACATTCCAGACTTCAAGGACCAGGAGGGCGATAAGATCCTGGGTAAGAACGAGCTTACCGTTCGCGAGATTCTTGAGCACCAGGCTGGATTCCCACCAGATCCTCAGTACCACAACCGCAACTACAACCCAGAGAAGCCTGACGATCACAGCCAAACGCAAACCAGAAGCTGTACTCTCAGAATCGCGACGAGATTCTGCAGAAGATCATCGAGACTCCTCTGCAGTACGTCCCAGGTACCAAGACTGCCTATTCCGACGTAGACTACATGCTTCTTGGTTTTATCATCGAGAAGATCACCAATAAGCGCCTTGACCAGTACGTTAAGGAAGCTCTCTACGAGCCACTGGGACTCAAGAACGTCACGTTCAACCCACTGGACAACGGCTTCAAGGCTGACGGAATCGCAGCTACCGAGCTTAACGGCAACACCCGCGACGGCCTGATTACCTTTGACAACATGCGTACCGACACCATTCAGGGTACGGTCCATGACGAGAAGGCCTACTACGCCATGGGTGGCATCTCTGGTCACGCTGGTCTATTTGCCAACGCTTCCGACCTGGCTGTCCTTGTCCAGACCGTTATGAACCGTGGTGGTTATGGCAACACCATGCTCTTCAGCGAGGACGTTCACGACCAGTTTATCAAGCCAAAGGACACCAGCGTTACCTACGGTTTGGGCTGGAGGCGTAAGGGTCACATTGGCTACCAGTGGGCCTTCTCGCCAATTGCAAACGCTGCAACCGTTGGTCACACCGGCTGGACCGGCACGCTTACCGTCATCGACGTCTACAACAACACCAGCTTGGTGCTGCTCACTAACACCAAGAACTCGCCTGTCATTGACAACAAGGTCAACCCTAACGACTTTGTGGGCAACCACTTCCTGACCGGCGGCTACGGAGTTGTTTCTACGCTGGCATTTGATGGCCTTGACGACGCAAACGTCGAGGGCAACAACGCCAAGCTCATGGACATGGTCATTGCCAAGTACAAGCTCATTCAGGCCGAGGCAGATTATCAGACTGACCCCGATAAGGCTTCACTGAAGGCATTGCTTGAGGTCTGCGACCAGAGGAAAGACTCCAAGGTTATCAAGGACTTCCAGGCAAGCGATCTGTACAAGACCATCTCGGAGTTTGTTGGTAAGTAAAGCTCGTGTAAACAAGCTGCGAAGCGGGAATAAACGCAGTACACGAACAAGGTACGATACACATCTTGTCTAGCAACGGCCCTCTCCTCCGTCTAGACACACCAAAGCCCGGATGCTATTGCGCGGCATCCGGGCTCTTTTTGTGCGCACGTGCGCGCATGCTGGGATTTCGAGTGCGCGGGTTTCTCGCCAGCTACACGGCAGGCGGGCGCGCCGCGAGCCTGAAAAGTGCAAAGAATCTGTATTTGAGCCACCGATTCTTTGTCAAAATCAGGCAAATCCACAGTTTCTTTAACGTTTTCAGGCAGAATTTACAGATTCTTTGCAGAAATCAGGCACGCTTTGCGGTCACGAGCTTGCGGGCGCGTTTGCGCTGGTACGCTAGGCGCAACTTACAGTGCGGCGAGAAAATCCTCTGCTTGCTGGGCGATTGCCTCGTGAACCTCGGGTTCTGGCTCCCAAGTTCCCTCAGTCCAAGCAGTAACAGGAAGCGAGAAGCCATTGAACGGCTCAACTGGCTTAGTGCGCAGAGCCAGGAACTGCTGCTTTACCACGGCGAGCGATCCTGCAGTCTTGTTTCGGCCACCAACACCGCTTGCAGTAACAACCTTGCCAGCAATGGCAGTCTCTGACTTCTTCTCATAATCGGAGGTGAGCGGACGGCTCAGCCAATCCAGGATATTCTTAACGGTGCCAGGAATGCTGTAGTTGTACTCCGGAGTAAAGAGCCATACGCCGTCGGCGGCCATAACCGCGTCCCTGACTTTTTGGACACCTTCAGGAGCTGGGAATTCTTCGTCCTGGTTAAGCAGAGGGACATCCAACACGTCGACGACCTCAATCTCCGCCTTGCCTTCGAGTGCCTTTGCCGCAACCTGACTCAGCGTCTTATTAAACGAGTTCTTTCGGCCAGAACCGATGATAAATACAATTTTCTTCATAAGCAGACCTCTCCGCGAATGCTGTGTAAATAAAATCATGCACGAGCAAATCTGCCCGTACATGATTTGTGTACCCAAACGTTAGCTCTGTAGTCGTATTTAACAGAAATCCGAGAAATTCGCACAGCTCTCAAGCGCTTTTACCACCTGCTCAAGACCGGTGAGATCTTCCTGGGTGAACCTTGCCACGCTCGGGCTATCAATATCCAGTACGCCAACTACCTGGTTATCCTTGACGATAGGAACGACCACCTCAGAGTTTGATGCAGAATCGCATGCAATATGTCCCGGGAACTGATGCACGTCCTCTACCAGCTGACTTGTCTTTGTTTCCGCAGCCGTGCCACACACTCCCCGACCAAAGGGAATACGCACGCAAGCAACTTTGCCCTGGAACGGCCCCAGGCGCAGCTCAGGAGTGCGCAGCTCGTGGGCACTTGGGTCCGCGCTCGGGGCCGCATCCGACTCCACGCCCAAACCCGCGCCCAGCTCCGCTCCCGACACCGTAACAGGATCTACCAGGTAGAACCCCACCCAATTGACGTCGTCAAGCGCGTCCCACAGAAGAGCTGCAGCGTTGGACAACACCGGCAGCCAGTGAGCGTCAACCTCGGCAAGCGAGACAATCTGTTTTGCAAGTAAACCGTAGTCAGTCATGTTTACTTCTCTGGCAGAATCTCAATCCAGCAGCCATCAGGGTCTGCGATAAAGTAGAGACCCATCTTTGGGTTCTCTTTAACAATGCAGCCCATCTCCTCGTGAAGCGCGTGGAACGCATCAAAATCGTCAACGCGGAACGCAATGTGAGTGTCTTTTCCGCCGTTGTCGTAAGGCTCCACCCAACCGCGGTTCCACGTGAGCTCCAGCTCAAAAGGAGACCAGTCGTTTACCAAAAACGTGTTAGTCCAAGAACCGTCCTCTGGTCCCTTAACGCGGTCAACGCGAAATCCCAGAGCTTTCTTGTAGAACTCGACGGTTTTCTCGTTATCCAAAACGTGGGTGCAGCGGTGAACAAATCGTGCCTGCATAAATCCTCCTTTGATATCGAGAAACCCCGCTACTAGACGGGGTTTCTCGCCATATGAACTACGTGCTGGTAGATGGACTGCCAGCGGAAATCGTGCTCGGTTACACGCCTAGTTGAGCTCCTGCTCAAGCTGATCGACAAGCTCGCCAAAGTACTTGAGCGCAGCGTTAACGGGGTCTGGGGTTGCCATGTCAACGCCAGCGCCGCGAAGCAGCTCGATTGGAGTCTTGGAGCATCCGCCGGACAGGTAGCCGATGTAGTCCTTGACCGCAGGCTCGCCCTCGGAAAGGATGCGCTGAGACAGGGCAATAGCTGCCGAGAAACCAATGCAGTACTGGTAGACGTAGAAGTTGTAGTAGAAGTGAGGGATGCGCGACCACTCTAGCTTGATCTCTTCGTCCAGCTCAATGCCAGGTCCAAAGTACTCGGCGCAGAGCTTGCCGTAGCGCTCAGAGAGAACCTCGGCGTTCAGAGCCACACCGTCAGCATTCATCTGGCTGATGTCGCGCTCAAACTCGGCAAACATGCACTGGCGATAGATGGTGCCGCGGAAGCCCTCAAGGAAGTGATTGAGGATGTACGCGTGACGGACAGGATCGGTCTCGTGCTCAAGCAGGTAGTGCGAGAGCAGCGCCTCGTTGCAGGTAGATGCAACCTCTGCAACAAAGATGGAGTAGTCGGAGTAGGTAATCTCCTGGTTGTGGGACGAGAAATACGTGTGCAGGGAGTGGCCCATCTCGTGAATAAGGGTGTAAACGTCGTCGAGGCCGCCCTGGAAGTTGAGGAGCATAACGGGGTTCATGCCCTTGCCGCCTGCGGAATAAGCACCGGAGCGCTTACCTGGGGTTTCGTACACGTCAACCCAACGACTCTCCAGACCCTTTTTGACCAGGCTGACGTATTCCTCGCCCATAGGTGCCAGAGCCTTAACAATAAGGTCGCAAGCCTCCTCGTAGGTGAACTTCATGTCAACATCGTCAACAAGAGGAGTGTAGACGTCCCAGAAGTGCAGCTCATCCAAGCCCATAACACGCTTGCGTAGGTCAACATACTTGTAGAACGCTGGGAAATTCTGGTGAACAGCGTCAATGAGGTTGTTATAAACCTCAACAGGAATCTCGTTCTCTGCAAGAGCGGCCTCAAGGGAGCTTGCATATTTTCTAGATGACGAGAAGAACTGCAGGTTCTTAACCTGGCTGGTCAGAATTGCAGCGGAAGTGTTGCGGAACTCACCAAAGCGGCTGTAGAGTTGTTTGAATGCAGACTCGCGCAGGACGCGGTCAGCATCCATCAGCAGAGGAACAAATGAACCGCTGGTCAGCTTATGGGTCTTACCCTCAGAATCAACTGCGTCATCGAAGGTAAGGTCCGCGTCATCAAACATGGAGAAGATATTGGTTGGCTGAACAGCAAGCTCTTCAGCGCGTGCCAAAAGAGCCTCTTCCTCAGCAGAAAGGGTGTGCTCGCGCTGGTTCAAGATCTTGTTGAGCTTACGACGATAGAACTCAAGCGCTGGAACCTCTACATAGAACTTCTCGACAGATTCTGCTGGAACGGCAAGAAGCTCTGCGGCAAACCAAGAAGTTGCCTCGCCAACCTGGGTATATGCGCTGGTAGCATTTGCGACGTATGCCTGGTACTTGGCTACGCGGGTGTCCTCGTCACTCTTGCGCTCGGCGTAGTTGATAATCTTGTAGAGCAGAAGGTTCATCTGGTCCTCAAGCTGCAGAAACTCCAGAAGAGCCTGAGCAGAGGTAGAAATCTTGCCCTTGAATGCAAGCAGCTTTGGACAGTAAGCCTTGAGCTCCTCAAGCCCGGCCTCAAATGCCTCATCACTAGGGAACATTGAGGACAGATCCCACTTATATTTGCTGTCTATTTCTTCGCGAGACTCGTATGCCATGAGCCTTCCTTTCTTGACCGGGTCAGTAATCACTGGTATTTAGTGTCCCACATACACGTCGGTTTCATGCCGATAACAAGAAAAAATGAACCCATTTGATACAAATCAACAAACGGGCTCATCTATTTCAAAAATAAAATAAAACTACCTTACAGTTCTTCTCCATTGGTTTTAATTACCTGTTGATACCAAGAGAAACTATCCTTCTTAATGCGACGACCTGTTCCGTTTCCCAGGTCATCCTGATCAACATAGATGAAGCCGTACCTCTTGCTCATCTCCGAAGAAGAGCAGCTCACAATATCCAATGGCGCCCATGCATAATAGCCGCGCAAATCTACACCATCACTAAGTGCTTCAAGCATCTGTTCAACATGTGCTCTGAAATATTCAACGCGATACGGATCGTGGATTGTTCCATCATCCTCAAGCTTGTCAAAAGCACCAATACCATTTTCTGTGATGTAAATTGGACACTGATAGCGGTCGTAGAAAACATTAAGGGTGTAACGCAGTCCAAGAGGATCAATAGACCAGCCCCAAGGGTTTGCAGGAAGATTAGGATTAGAGAAATCTTTATTTCCATCCGCAAAGCTCTGAGCACTACAAACGCTTGAATAGTAATACGAGAAACTCATGAAGTCTGCGGTATTTGTTAAATCTTCAAGGTCATTCTCACCAAATTGAATGTCAAAACCATTCTCTTCAAAGAAGCGCAAAGCATATCCTGGATACTGACCTCTGAGCAATACATCAGAGTAATAGAACTCCATCTGATTATGTCTGTAGCAGGCAAGAACGTCCTCAGGATTACTTGACGATGGATAATCGGGTCCACCGCATAGCATCATGCCTATCTGGAGCTCGGGATAGTTTTCATGAGCATAACGAGTGGCGCGAGCACAAGCTACCATCTCGTTGTGAACTCCTTGGTATTTAGCTTCTGCAAGGTTATCTACCTTATCAGCACAAATTCCAAGGTGGTTGAAAGACTCGACTGACACAAGATTAATTTGGTTAATAAGAATCCACAGCTTAACTCGATCATGATAACGGTCAAATAAAACTTTGCAGTAGCGTTCAAAAAGATTAATCAGTTCGCGAGAAGCCCAACCCTTGTAGTTAAGCGTTAATGCAACTGGCATTTCATAATGAGAACAGGTAATCATAGGCTCCATGCCGTTAGCAATAACTGCATCAATAAGCCTGTCATAAAAAGCTAACCCTTCTTCAGAAGGCTCAGCGTCATCCCCATTAGGAAAAATACGTGACCAATTAATTGAAGTTCGGAACGTCTTCAAACCAAGCTCTGCAAGAAGCTCTAAATCTTCCTCAAAGTTGTGATAGAAATCAATACCCCAACGTTTAGGAAAAATCCTATCAGTTGCTTCAAGGGCTGCGATAACTTTCTGAGTAGTCTCTTCTCCATTGTATTTCTCGTCAAGCGGAACATTTGACTTGTACTCGTTAAGATCACTTACGCAAGGACCCTTACCGCCTTCTTGCCAAGCACCCTCCATCTGATTAGCCGCAAAAGCACCGCCCCAAAGAAAATCCTTTGGAAAACTATGCCTTACCTGAGGCTTTGCTCCCATTTAGCGCTCCTCCAACTTCTTAATCCTGTCATCAAAGGACTTAAAAACTTGAACGAGCTGTTTAGCAGTAATGATTTCAGAATAAATAACCATAAGCGTGTCCTGGGCATGTGAGAACAGAAGACTGTACTCCTGCTTTTCTCCCTGAAAGACACCTTGGATATGATCAGTCTGAACATGGTGAGCTTCAAGAATCTTTGCATCTGCGGCAGCAATTTTTTCTTCTGCAAGCGCAATATCGCCAGCAGCAACAGCCTCATAAGCAAGCTTGCATTCATTGCGAGCCTCGCCAGCAGCAATAAGGATAGTCATGGCATCCTGGGTAGTCTTATCAATTTCTTCTTCCATAAGAAATTCTCCTCTAGACTCTAAACAGCGCATGAGATTACCTAAGACTACAAGTTGATATGTGGTCTTAGGCGCAGGTTATAGATTTAGAACGACCAATCGTCATCTGAATCGGACTCAGTTTCTGCGGTCTCAGCATCAATAAGCTGCTTATCGTATGTTTTAAAGAATGGCATCCAAATAAGACCAGACACAACAAAAATGATAAGCATCAGAACAATACTGCCTATTGTTCCACAGGTAAGGAATGTGGCGATTGGGAATGGGCAATACCACATGTTAAAGAGCATCGAAGGAATAGCACCTAGTGGGATCACCTTAGTAAAGACGTAAGCAACAAGTGGTAAAACAATGCCCTGAAGCCACATTGGAATCATCATGAGTGGATTCCACGCAACCACACCAAATACACAAGGCTCATTAATGTTAAAAATTGCAGGTACGAGGCAAGCACGACCAAGTGCTTTTAGCTGATTTGATTTAGCAGAGAATGCCATCAGAAGGACAAGAGATAACGTGCAGCCAATGCCACCAATCCAAAGATATCCAGAGTACACAAATGCATCGGTAAAGACTGCAAGATTTGATGCTGTTGCACTACCAGCGGCTGCTAGAACACCATTTGCCTCGGCGTTTGCAAGAAGGATTGGGGTAAATACTGGTGTTAAAACCCAGGAAGAAACGCCCATAGAATACAGGAAACAGAAAAGGAACATTGCAATTACAAGACCAACAGGTGAGTTAACAATATTCTGAAGAGGCATAAAGCAGCTAACAACCAGCTGATACAGGTTAAGGTTCAAAAACTTAGGATCGGTAAGAATCCAACCAAAAACTGTTACGATGCCAATTGGCAGCATTGAGTTAAACCAGTCTTTTACAAAATCAGGAATTACAGAGTCTTCCTTAAAAAATGAGAAGTCTGCAAACTTATTTAGAACTGCTGCAGATATAAGACCAGCAACAATTGCCAAAAACATTCCGCCAGCACCAAAGCCGCCAATATTAGAAATACGGAACCACGTAGATTCTCCTGCTGCAATCATGGCTGCTTGATCGGCCACAAACTGTGGATTTAAAGAAATCAAAAACAAAATAACACCAGCAATACCCGCATTAACAGCCGAGCGCTTGTGTTCCTTAAGTATCAACAGATTGTAAGGAATCAAAAATGCAACAATCAGACCGACAATACCAAAGGTCCAACCGTAAGGTGTCCAGAAGTTTGGCCACCACTCAAAATAATTCATTGGAATTGTAAGCAAACTAAATATAGAACCTAAGAAGATAAGAGGAAGTGCCTGCAATACAGAATTCTTAATTGTAAGAATCCAAGGGTTCTGAACAATTCTGTTCATTTTTGGCGAGAAGCTCGTCTGAAGCCAGTCAATGAGCTTATTCACAGTTGTAGCCTCCTTTAGGGCATATTACTAACAAATCTTTTATGACAAATCTGAGTGTCATATGATTTAATTCATCGTCAGATTACTGAGCATTTGCTTCACGAATTGTTTTAATAAGGTGCTTGAGAGCTTTCTCGCCATTTAGGGTTGAATAATATGCGGGATCCATAAGAATCACCTGAACGGGTTTATCAGCATATTTTTCTTTAAGCTCATCAGCAAGGTACTTAAGATGGGGACCAATCATCAAGGCATCGATTGAGTCAATATAGCTCTCAACCTCGGCCTCACTTCTTGCAGTGATGGAAATATCAAGATTGTGTTCTGCGGCAGCTTTCTTCATTTTTACCGCCATAAAACCACTACTTGCTCCAGAACCACAAACTAAAAGAACCTCAAGGTGTTTAGACATATCTTGCCCTTCTCTCTAGCAGAAATACAGCCAAATTACTTCTTACAACATCAATAGTGTTCCTATGCTTTAGAGATTCCAATTATCCTATTTCCTAAGGTAAGGGAATAGGCTCGTTGAAATTTTTCTGCCTTATAAAAAAGTTTTAGAACTAAGGAAAACTGTTTTGGCTACGTACTTGCAGCTAAAAGTTCGTCTGATTTGAGGCTTTTACGTAAGATACAGAGCGCAAAAAGAATTTTCTCTTTCCTTACGCCCTCACGTCTCCATCCCTACCGTTCGCGGAAAATGTCAGCTTTGGTGAACAAGCAGCAAATCCACACTCCAGCCAGGGATATAATCGCAGGTGAACAACAGATGGAGGACTGTCATGAAGATGCACCTCATTGAGCCCAACGTTTGCACCCAAACCACGCCTACCGTGTTGCTGATTCACCCCATGCTCTCGTCAGCAGAGGGAATGAAAACAGTTCTTGTGAGCAACATGGGTGATGACCTGCGTTATCTGATCCCAGATCTTGCGGCACACGGAGAAGAAGACGTAACGGAATACACCTCGGCGTCCCAAGAAGCTGCGCAGATTCATGACTGGCTGCTGGAGCACAACATAACCCATCTCTCCCTTGGCTTTGGCGCCTCTTTAGGTGGAGTGGTTCTGTCTAAACTCCTCAAGTTCCCCGATTTAGTCTTTGACCATCTCTTCTTTGAGGGAACAAGCTTCTGGACGGGCGGGCTCCTTGCCTCCGCGCTTGAGTTTGTACTCAAGAAAGTGTTTCTTGCCAAGCACCGCAAAGCTATCGCAGACCCCGAACTTTCCATACAAAAGATGGAACAACATTACGGAAAAGTTGCAGCTAAACCTATGTCAGAACACTTTATTGCGATGAGTGACCAAAGCATCCAGAACATCATTCACGACTGCAGCAACGTTGACCTCCCCACCCTTAGCCCTGAGGTACAACGTCGCTGTATCTTCACGTATGGCGAGAAGGACTTTGACTTGAAACGCGCAAGACAAGTTTTGCCTAAGGTGTATCCCGAGGCCACGTTAACTATCTGGAAAGGCTATGACCACTGCGAGCGCATGACCAGCGACTCGACAGCGTATGGCCGGATGCTCAGAGACCTTGTGGTTTAGAGAGCAAAACTCGTAAAATAGAAGAAACCAAACTAATCAAATAAATCTATCAGCATAGAAGCTGCTCGTTAATACTAGGAGGCTTCATGTATTACACACCCATGACTAAAGCTGCGATGAAGCTCTGCTTTGAAGCGCACAAGGATCAAGTTGACAAAGCAGGAATCCCCTACATCTTCCATCCCATCAGTCTCGCTGAGCGTTTTGGAGAAGGTCAAGAAGCCGAGACCTGTGTAGCACTTCTGCACGATGTTCTGGAAGACACAGATTACACGGTAGATGATATTCGTGCAGCTGGTATGAGTGAGGAGGTTATTGAAGCCCTGCTTCTCTTGAACCACAATCCCAAAGTCGAGTACATGAACTATGTTCGCCATCTAAGTAAAAATAACATTGCACGACACGTGAAAATTTGCGATCTACAACACAACTCAAACCTGTCCCGCCTGGAAAAAGTTACTGAGAAGGACTTAAAACGTGTCGAGAAATACAAGGAAGCTCTCAGAATTCTTTTTGAGGTAGAAGGAAGTCCAGAAGCGTAAATAATTCCTTGCAATGAAGCACGATAGAAGCCATTTATAAAGCTACTAAGAGGTTAGATGCTCACTTTGCTTTCATGCTTTCCAAGCTTCCCATTCTTTTCAAGCTTCTTATCAAGCCACCAAATTGGAATTGGAAGAATTTCATCAATAGGTTGAGTGTTGTCCCAGATATCGATATATTCCTTTGTTTCCCTATCGTATAAGAACTTGCAATAAACGCGATCGTCAAGGGCTGAAAATTCTCCGCCGTAGAATCCGTCATCATACTCAAT
This sequence comes from Atopobium sp., assembly GCA_018363825.1. GTDB lineage: Bacteria > Actinomycetota > Coriobacteriia > Coriobacteriales > Atopobiaceae > Lancefieldella. The sequence continues at coordinate 33,419 of JAGZNE010000001.1, forward strand.
ATTATGAAAATAAAAGTTGATATAATATCCGCCCATTTTTACCTCACTTAGTAGCAAATACTCTCCAAAAATGCATTTCACTAACCCTGTTCCAAGCATGTGAAAAGAAGGATAAGACCTACAGGCAATCTAAGTGGGTACTGTAATGGACAGTAAAAGGCCTATATCGTTGCTAACGAACATAACAATGAAGGGGCTTGAATTATTCAATTACCCAATTAAATTCGAAGTCGTATAATTCAATTAACAAGCAGTTCGTTCCTGATTGGAGTGAATATGATGTTATATTCAGTTATATCGTGGTCTTTAACCGCAATTCTTGGCATTTGGTCTATTGTACTTCTATCTGGTCATGGTGCTATTTCAATTGCTGGATTTAACACAATGACTGAAGATGAAAAGAAAGCAATAGACGAGAAAAAGCTCTGTTTTGTAGTGGGTATTGGCACGCTTATAAGTGCGTTAGTACTCTTTTTCATGGCACTACTTGGTCCAAATATACCAAACACAACAGCAATCATTGCGGGCAGTATTATTGCGATTGATGCGGTAGTAATGGTTTATATTGCAAACACAAAATGCAAAAAATAATAAAAACCTGACGACAAAATACTTGAAGTTCTCATTACCTTTAGACAATAGCTCTTGTCAAAACAAATGCAAAACATCACCTCAAACTACTCGTCTCTTTCGTCCCTCTTAAGACAAAGTCTGATCACGCACAAATGCAAGTAAGCGTATAAGCACAACAATACAAAGCCCTGCTGCAAGTACCGTTTCAACAGTGGCTATTCCGTCAAGCCATTGCAGAGGCTGACCAAGTCCAGCCAAGTATGCCGACGTCTGAGTGCGCGCAACGACACAAATTACAAATGGAAAAGTGAACGCGGCATGACTGGGAAAGAACGGTTTTGTAAGGCACCTGATGCACCACACAAAAGAAACTACATAAATAATTGAAGCGATTGCCAGCATAACCAAAAGAAACGGTACGGACTTTGGCGTAATAGATTGAATATATCCTGCAACACAAAGACTTGTTGGAGCTGCATAAATACAAGCGAGCGACTCAGCAGAATCAGACACAGGTCCATATTTAACGTACCGAATGCTCACAACTATAAAAAGCACCACAAAGCAGATAAATCCAAACCAAAATGCAACCGTGCCAACACTTGTTTCAAAGTGAAACGCCGGCGCTGTAACACTTGCAACAACAATGCCTACATACACAATGAACCAGCTGGCGTGCACATTCTCCCAATTAAATTTTGTAATATATCGAGAAGTAAAGAGAGCTATGCACAGTATGTGCAACGCAATTCCTACAAACCAAAATAATTGCGCTGCATCACCAATATCAGCCTTCGAATACACCGAAATCAGCATAACTGCCATCGGATATGTTGCGGCAACTGAAAGTCCAATCGGATCCGAGAGCTCTCGCAATACAACTTTTGTCGACACCATAAATTTAAGGGTATAGAGAGCTAAAAGAGCAATAGAGAGTATGCCGCAGGCGAGATAAAGACCTTCAAAAGAAGCCTTAAAAAGATTTCCAAGTGCCGCAAAACCTAATGCAACACCGCAAATAGCAACAGGAACTTTTTGGACATAGTTCATAAGGACTCTTCTATCTGTTTAGGAAACTCTTTTTAACTTGAATATTCATACGATACCGTATCTCAATATCACCGTGTAATAAAACTCAAAAAGCTCTTAGTCTTCTACTTGAGTTATAAACTCTCTTATGCTATTTCAATTATCGAGAATTTGCCTAGTCAAAATCGTCAATTTCCACCACTTTTGTCCCAGCTAAATAATCATGAATTGCAAGGTGGTTTTTTGTAATTACAACCATTACCGCTGAAAACATAGTTAATAGGTACATTACTATGAAAACATAGCTTTCAATATAAAATCCAGACACCAGCGTAAGTGCCTGAATAATATATCTCGTCGTAATAGTCGAAACACCTTCAATCAGAAGGAGACCAGGTATTGCCCTAATAACTAGCTGCTTTAGTTCTACTTTATTTCCTAAACTAGTCTCACATTGCAATTTAAATAACTTTTTGCCTGGTGTTTGGCCTGGCCAAATTTTCCAAGGTATTACTATGTAATAAACAATAAAAATCATCAAGGACAGTATGCAGCAAATGTAAGCAAACATATTTGAATATCCAAGCGCACTAAAGACATACAAATCACTGAACATATCAGAGCTATGAGTTACTAAAGCAAAAATTAGAACCTCTGGAAAACCAATAAGTAGACCTGAAAGCACCCAGTCGACAGCATATGCATAAAATCTACGCATGGGAAATTTCCACATCATAGTTAACTTACGTTTTGACTTTAAGCTCAAAGATCTTGTTATATTTTTATGAGCCATTTTATTCCCCATCAAAATCCCCTATAAACTTAGACTATCAATGCCTTTTGCAAAACGGTGTAATCCATCGTTTAACTTTTCTCTAGGACATCCAACACACATACGTAAATATCCTGCTCCTGAATTACCGTATGTCTCCCCAGGCATAATCCCAACATTTCCAATATTAACCAATGCGTCTTGTAATCGTTTTGAAGATACTCCCAAAGAACTCACATCAATCCAGGCTAAATAAGTTGCTTCTGGAATTTCAAATTTTATATTCGGATAACGACCTGAAAGGAAGCTCTTTATTACCTGCATATTGCCAAGTATGTATGAACACAGATCATCAACATAAACTTCGCATTCGTTATACGCAACCATCGTTGCATATAGTCCCAAAGTACTACATGAATTAAGAAAATCAACATGCCTAGTTATATTTAAAAATGCTTCACGAACTTTACTAGACGGAACGACCACATACGACCCAATAAGACCAGGTGTATTAAAAGTTTTTGTGGGGGATGTTGCAACGACCACTCTTTCATATTCTTTTAACTTAGAGATTAAGCTGATATTACTTCTGCCACACAAACTAATATCAGCATGAATTTCATCTGAAATGATCCAGAGATTATGGCTTCGACAAATATCGATAATCCTATTTAATTCTTCCTCTGTCCACATACGTCCAGTAGGATTATGTGGAGAACACAGTAGCATTGCCTTACAAGAAGCAGCCAACTTATCAAGTTGCTCAAAATCAATCTCAAAAGTTTTATGTAAACAATCCACTGAAGCGTTCTCTAAATTCGGTAAAAGAATACTTCTTACGAGTGTTCGGTCATTCCCTTCTACTACTCCAGGAAAAGAATCATACATAGGGTCGAAACATAAGACTCCATCGCCTGAATCTGTTAATAATCGAATTAACAGAGAAACTGAATACATCACAGAAGGACTGTATAAAATCCAATCCTCATCTACACTGGCGTTATATCTTCTCTCAAACCATGATGCAATTGAGCCCTTAAAATCATGATGATTCCATCGGGTATAGCCAAACTGCCCTCGAGCTGCAACTTCAGTAACTACATTTAAAACTTCTTCAGGAGGCAAAAAATCAGTATCAGAAATTGAAAAAGGCAAAATACCGGATTTGCCAAATCTATCCTGAATAAAATCCCACTGAGTACAATATGTTCCATAGCGATTTTGAATTTTATCGAAATCGTATCCCATTTAAACTCCTAAGATTATTGGATCAGTTGTTGTTTTATTAAGAGATACGCCAACTCCATTAATTACAGCAACGTCATTTTCAATTCGAACTCCACCAACACCAGGAATATATATACCTGGCTCACATGACATAACCATGCCCTCTTTAAGAATAAAATGTTTTCCAGGCCTCAATAAAGGCAGTTCGGTTGAATTATCTATTCCAATTCCATGACCAAGACCATGTCCAAAATACTCTCCGTACCCAGCCCTCAAAATGACAGAACGTGCACATCTATCAACTTCTTCAGAATCAACTCCAGCTTTAATAGACGAAATACCAGCGTTCTGGGCGTCTTGAACAATGCTATAGATCTCTAGTATCTTTGTGTTAGGCTCCCCTAAAAAACAAATCCTGGTCATATCTGACTGGTAATTATCAATCTGAATTCCAAAATCAATCATCACATGCTCACCGCGTTTTAAAGCGCGCGATGTAGGCCTACAATGAGGATATGCAGTACGCTCACCAATGCCACAAATAGTGTCGAAAGACATTTTTTGTGCGCCTCTACAAATAGATTTATATTGAACTAAGGCACTAATTTCATACTCTGTCATTCCTTCTTTAATTTGAGAAGATACTTCCTTAAAGATCTCATCTGTTATATTTACTGCTTTTCTGATTTTTTTAATCTCTTCCGATGTTTTAATCGCACGCAGTATCGTCAGCTCTTTATCAAGAAGAACAACACTTTTAAATTGCTCTGATAATTTCAAATACGTACTTGCTAAAGTTGATTCAGATTCAACTCCCAGGCATTTCCAGTTGTACTTTTCCGATAACTCGTAAAGCTTCACATAAATAGCCTCTTCAGACTGGCTTGCTAACAATTCAATCGTTAAATCATGTTCCTTCTCTTTTGCTTCTGCAAAATATCTTTGATCAACTAAGAGGCCTTGATATTTACGACTTACGATGATTGAGCAGCCGCTACCATTTAGTACACCGAGCCAGTTCTTTATTGTCTTGCTTTTAAGAAGAAGGACATCAACGGCCATATCATTCAAAAGATCTTGAAGTAAATTGATATTCCCATTCATATATACTCCTCTTCTTAAACTGTTCTTAACTGGAAAAGATGAGACTAACTCTTCAATAGAGTTAGTCTCATCAAAGCACGCTAACTAAATTCCAAGATCCATTTCTTCAAGAAGCGCCTCATCCTCTTCAGACAAAATGCTGCTTGAATTCTCTTGTTCTTTCTCAATAAATCTCTGCTCATAAGCTTTGAAAAACGGATACCAAAGAGCAATAGACAGTATCATCTGAACTGCGTTAACTACAATCGATCTCCAGTCAAAGTTTGTCAAGAATCCTTCAAAGAAGACTCCGACATAAGGTGGTGTAAAGAACGATTTACCCATTAAGCCAAGCCATTGAGCCCAGCCACCGAGCGATCCAATAATTCCTCCACCAATGACATATGGAATAAAGTAGAACGGATTGAGAACAATTGGAGCGCCAAACAAAATTGGCTCGTTGATTCCAAACAAAGCTGGAATAAATGCTACTCGTCCGATTTTCTTAAGCGCATCAGACTTAGAGAGCATGCACCAAAGAACAAGACCAAAGGTAACTCCAGTACCGGTGAAATTACCAAATGCAGACTCAGGTCCAGGACAGAAGAAGTGCGTAAGTGGAAGTCCTGCTTGATAATTTGCAATATTTTCCGCCAGGAATTGAGTAGAAATTGGACTTGTAATTGGGCTGAGAACAGACGGATGGATACCAAAGAAGAACAGCAAACAATGGAGCATCTTTAAGAAAGTGTATGCCAATGGATTGTCCATCGAACCAACTAAAGGTGCAAATAGATTTGTAAAAATCAGAGGAGGCATTACTCCAAAAACGTTTGTGCACACCAAACGTATTGCTAAAAATACACCAATAATGATGATAGAAATTGGAATCATTTCAAAGGAACGAGAAACAAAGTCTGGCACAGACTCTGGCATTTTAATGGTGAAGTTGCGCTTTTTGCACCAGCGGAACAATTCGACTGCAACAATAGCTCCAAACATAGATGCAAATAAGCCCTTAGCGCCTAAGTACTTTGTTACCAAAGTACCGTCTTTTGAAAAATCGACAGCAAGCATCAAAAATGCAATTAACGCCATACTCATGCAGCCAGGTGCATCGAGTTCATGCGACTTCGATAGGTGGTACCCAATAAGAACCGAAGCATAAAGCGCCATCATTCCCATTCCAACAGTGTTTGCAAGTTCAATTGCAGAGGCATTCGCAACAATCCACTGAGAAAGAGGATTTTCCTCACCAATCATGTTTGGAATCGCACCAGGAATCAAACAGAAACTACCAATGATTAGTAGAGGCGTTAAGCCAACCATAGCTTTTTTAATTGCGCTTAAATGAATTTCCTTATCCATCCAATTTGCTACAGGAGTTAAATAGCGGTCAATTACCGCTGTAAATCCATGAGTATTCTCATTCATAATAATTACCCCCTTTCAGAGGCAAGTTCGATTTTCTTTTGTTCAACTAACACTTTTTTGAGTACTGATACGCCGTCCATCTGACCATACGTAGCTGTATCAACAACAATTACTGGAATGTTTTTGTCACCCAATGCGTTCTTTACACTCTCAAATTTGTGAGCAATTTGAGGTCCAAGAACAACTGCATCGGCATCACTAACCTCCGAGTCTAAAATATCAACTGGAATCGCGATAAACTGGAAGTCAGATTCATTAAGCTTTGGACTTGCTTTTACTCCAGCTTTCATGGCATCCATAAGCATCGTAGTTGATAAACCACCGGCACAGCAGAGCACAATCTTCATTTCTTCCTCCCTTTCTTTTTTGGCATTCTTAACGAATACACACTGTTATTTGCGGTTCTGAATCTCAAAAACATCAACAAGTTCTTCAATCAGATCTCTAGCGAGTTGAGCAGCCATATAGTGATCTTGTGCATGAGCCATTAAAAGCGTCATTGCAGGACGATCAGCTTCTGGAGTATTGAGCTCGGCTGATATAAGTTCTGTTTGAGCCTTGTGGGCAGCCAAGTCAATCTGTTTTGCTTGCTCAAGCAGGCTATGAGCTCCTTGGTAATCCCCCTCCTTTACTTTTCTCAATGCTTCAATTGCCTTTGATCTACTCTCCCCTGCTGAAGAAATCATCGTGAGGATTTTGATTTCGCTTTCGTTCATACTTAAGCACTTCCCTCTTTCTTCAAATTCCCATTAATTTGTAAGATCTCTTAATACTTCCTCTGTAAAATTGCTGCAAATTAGCTGAATGACGTGAGCAACAGTTTTTAAATCTTTTAACTGCACAAAAGAGCAACTTCCATGACAATACCTAAGGGGAATACCAAGTACCATTGCCAATCTTCCTGCGTTAACTAAATGACCCGTTCCAGCATCAGTACCACCACCAGCAAAAATATCTTTCTGGTAAGGAATATTTGCATCTTCTAAAAGTTTTTGTATGTAAGACAAAAGACGGCGTTTCGGAGCTAATGTTTTATCGTAATAAACCAACATTGGACCAGCGCCTAAGATTCGATGGTTTTTAAACCCGCTACCAAGTCCAGAATAATTTGCTGTATCAATTGCAACTAATAAATCTGGTTGAACGAGCTCTGTTACAGTTTTTCCTCCTCGTGCCCCTACCTCTTCACTACTTGTAAAAGCAAAGTAAATGTCACAAGGGTAAGAATCAAAAAGTTCCTTAACTGCCTGTATGAGAACAAAACAACCGGCTCGGTCATCCATGGCTTTTCCAGAAACTATTCCGTTTTCATGAACCAATGCATCTGTCGCAAAGTAAACAAAATCACCTTCACTCACGCCTAATACTCGAACATCGTTCTCACTAGAGCATCCAATATCCACGTAACTTTCCAAGACCTGATTAGATTTATCCCTAATTGAATTAAGTACGCCACGAACTTTTCCTTGAGAGGTATGAATGCGAACAAGCTGCATATCCTTGCTCGTATTTACAACATTTCCGATTGGCATTACATATAACAAGCCATCATCAGAAATAGATCTGACAATAAAGCCAACTTCATCCATATGAGCCATAAACATAATTTTTGGAGATCCGCTTGGACCGGGCTTATGAAAAATAAGGCTACCAAGTCCGTCTCTAAAAGTTTCACTTAAATACTTAGCGCACTCGACTTGTATCAATTCACGGACTTCGTCCTCATTACCGGCCAACGCATCAGAGTTACTTAGCTTTACAAGAAGATCAACATCCATCTTTACTGACCTCCATCTTTTTTATCTGATTTATAAATTCTTCAGCACTTTTACAAGACTCAAGCAGTGAAATTTCTTCTTGGTTATTCATTAGTGAAAATAAAGAAGTACTAATAGCTTTATAAGCCTCAATGGATTGTTTGGTTAGACATATAAGAAAAATAACTCTAACCTCTTTTTCCTTTTTATTCCTGTTAATACGAACCGCTATTGCATCCCGTATTCCGTGAGGCTCTACAGGATGGGGTGCGCAAATACCATTCAAAAAAATCGTGTTAGAAAACTTCTCCCGCACTTTGACAGAATTGACGAACTCTTCATCTGCATATCCAAGGCGTACACAATCAATACACGCTTCATAGACTATATCTTGATACGTATTTTGATCAGAAACAGCAAAAAGCTCGGGTTCTATCAGAGAAGATAAAGTGTATTTTGTTCCACAATCTTGGTTTACATCATAATTACTATGTCGAACAGCATTACTAATAGCAGAAAGATCAGAGGAACTTAAAATCTCATTTATATAGATTGTTGGAGCACAAGGCTTTTCTAGCAATGGGACCATGGATATTATTAAATCTGGATTCAATTCTACAAGCACTCTTTGGTCCAAATAAGACACTGTATCAATTTGGGCATTTGGGAATATACCGCTAAGCTGCATTTTCACAAGTGTGGCAGATCCTCCGCCAGTTGCACAAACAACAACGATATGAGCAATGCTAAAAAGACGATTCTGACGTGTTCTTTCCTCATGAGCAATAAAATGCATTGCAATCAAAAATACTTCGTCTTGTGTTGGTTCTACACCAAAATTACTATAAATTTTTTCACACAACTGAACAGCAAAATCCATGCTGAGCGAATTTCCTAATTCACTTTTTTCAGCAAATGAAATAGTAACTGTTTTCCCAGCAAGTAATCTTTTCACAAGAAGTGCTATATGTGCTTCTAACATTTCTACGAACGTCTTATCCTCTAAAAAAGACGTTTGATACTCCTCATCAATACCTGTGAGAAATGAAATAATAACCGGGCTTACTTCTGAGATAGCTGTAGTAGGAGCATCTTCTAGACTCGGAAGCTGTCCCAACGCTTTTGCAATGCATAAAACATCTACCTTGGTAAGCTTTAGACCAAGTTTCTTATAGATCTCCTCAGAAATTAATTCTGCTAAATCAAGGAATTTAATTGGAGTAAGACTTAACTCTCGCTCCTCGTTTGTATCTCTCACAATATTAGCTGCGCAAATAGTTACAAAGGCACAAAGAGCGCAAAAATCTTCATATCTAAGATTTCTTCCAATCTTAGAAAGGCATGAGAGAAGAATGGTCGATATTTTTTCTTCTTTATCAATAGATTCTCTAATTGCGGAAACTGTTAAAGGCGATCCTGCCAAAAGAGATCTAGCTAAAAAGAAACGAATGTCATCCGGTTTTCCGACTGCACGTGTGCCATGATGGCGAGTACGTTGAATGTCGATTCCAAAATTTGAGCCTATTCGGGATGCTTCTTGAAGAGCCATATTCACTACCGGAACACTCAAATCAAAATTGACTGCAAGATCTTCTGCACTTACAAATCCCCCCGAAAGGACCAAAGCTTGAAGAATAGTTTTTGATCGTTCAGATGGCTCTATAAACTCTGAGTGAGATAAAAAATCTAAAAAGGAAGTAAATAAATCTGAATCTTTTACTAATAGGCGTATTCCTTTGCCTCGTTCAGACACAATCTGAAAACCATGATTATGTTGGGTAGAACGTAAATCTGATAAGTCTGATTGAACAGTGCGCTCTGAGACATTAAATTCATGAGCGAGCTGTGAGACAGAAATAGCCTCTGATGTCCTACTAAGCTGATTTAATAACCTGCTAGTACGCACCTTTCCGCCTCCCCCAACATTAATTGTCTTAAGCGTAAAGATTTTTATAAGGCTAGTAAAACATCAAAGTTGCACTTTATTGTGCAGAAAAGTTCATTATTCGGTTAAAAGAACGACTCTAGCGGTAAACGCTAGAGTCGTTCCAAAATATCATTTATCTAATTAAACACTAAGTTTTGGCGGAAATCTAATTACTTCTCTTTCACCTTCTCAGCATATAATTTAAAAAGATGCGCAACTATCTTTTCTTCATCACCATTAAAGTCAACTCCATATGCAGCTTCAACTGCAGCGTCGAGCGCCTTGTGAGCGGCCAGTAGGTCCGCTGGCATCAGTTGCGGGTCATAAAGGATTGCGAGCGAATCACCGGGATGGTTCTCGCGGACATCCAGCACGTCTTGCGCACAGGCTTCGATAGTCTCACGCTGCTCGGACGTGGGGTCGGGCCAGATGAAGTTGTTGTAGACCATATCTTTTGAATAACGGTAATCGCTCTTCATGCGACCAGCGGTTTCCGAAACCCATAGGTTGTGCATGCGACTCATCAATACCGCAAAAGTGTAGATGGTAGCATTGTCAACAAAGAAGCACGCATTCGTATAAACGCACTTGGCTGGCATGAAGCACATCGGGATATAACGACGTCTGCTGGATGAGACAACAGGTATGACTACGCTTTTTCCAGTAGGAACTTGCGATTGGAAAAACTTGGTCGGGGTGTCCTTCAATACATTCGTCGTTGGCTTATCGCTGTTCGCCCGATAGTCACGTACGCGATGAACCCTCTCGAGAACAAAAGGCATTTGCTCAATCTTTTCGATTGAGCACTTCTCCAGATACAAGCAGTATTTTGGTTCAGCTCCATTCAACAAATCACGAGCGTTCCAATATTGATAAACATAAGGCTCCGCATTAGGCTCGTTCGCCAAAAACATATCCCTTTCTTCCTGCGACGGTAAAACAAAACCTCCTCCGTCAATGAGCTGAGCGCCTTTCTTTATCTCCTGAACATCACACAAAGGCTCACGAGCTTTCTCGACAACAACACTTGTATTTGACTGCAAATATTGATTTATGGATGCACATTCATCCAAAGAGCCGTCCTCTCGCACCAATCGCTTTACCGCTTGCTCAGTATAAGAGAACCCAACAATGACCACATGAACATGCGCCTTGTCTTGTGCCTCACTTGTCCAATTGAAGGTCTGCTGACCGAAATTGATATGCATCTTTGCCTTATCAAGCAAATACCCCCAAATCAAAGAGGCTTGCAGACCCTGGCAAATCGAATTAGTAGAAACGAAAGCAGCTTCAATTGACTGATTATCCCTCATGTAATTCGACGATTTGAAATACCAGCAGCTTACATAATCAAGCTGCTTATTCTTCTTAAACGGGATGACAGCATCCATGTCAGACTTGTTCGATGCAGTTAAAAACTTCATTCCTACAAATGGCGGATTACCCATAATGTAGTTGCATTCAGCTGCTGGTAATACACTATTCCAGTCAATGCGTAGAGCATTGCCTTCAACAATATGAGCCTTTTCACTTAAGGGGAAATCATCTCCACCAGCATCATAGAACATTGATGTTTCACCATTTGCTTTAAGGCGGCTAATCCAAAGGGCGGTCTCAGCAACAGTTACAGCAAAATCATTAATCTCAATGCCATAAAACTGACTCAAAGAAACACGCTTTCCTGTCTCTTCTTCATCTCCAAGGCTAAGGCCAGTTTGTCCTTTTCTAAGCTCATTAAGAACCGTATCTTCCAACTTACGAAGGCATGTATAGGTCTCAGTAAGGAAATTACCTGAACCGCAAGCAGGGTCAAAGAAAGTAAGTGAACAAATCTTCTCGTGAAAACGCCTAAGAGCATTTTCGCGTTTACGAGGAGTTGTTCCTTCTTCAGCGCAAATAGACTTAAGTTCTTCTTTAAGGTCATCTAAAAAGAGTGGATCAATTACCTTATGAATATTTTCTGGCGAGGTATAGTGCATGCCGCCAGAACGTCTAGTCTCTGGATTCAGAGTTGACTCAAAAATACCACCAAAGATAGTCGGGCTAATCTGTGACCAATCAATATGGGAAGATACTTCATCCAACAAGAAGCTCTTTGTTTCATCTGTAAAATTAGGAACTTCAGATTCATCTCTGAAAAGCCCACCATTTACATACGGGAATGCTTTTACTTCAAGATCATACGGATCTCGATCAGACAGATTGGTATCCAGCGCACGGAATAAATTCTTAAGTGCTGTTCTAATTCTGCTTGCTGGGACATCTTTCAGATAGTTATAAAAAGCATCTTTTCCAAAAAGACCCGCATCTTCGCAATAAAGGCAAAATACCAAGCGCACACAAAGTACGTTTAGTGCATGCATCGACTCTTCTGAATCAGGATTCATGTATCCTTCACGCAGTTTGTCATAAAGCTTTCCAATGAGCTCACCAGCTTTAATGGATACGGTCTTTTCTTTTTCAAGACGACTGTTAGTAGGGTCATTAATAAAAGCAAGGTACTCTGGATGATTTGCAAGTTCATCAAGAGTGAACTCAAATGCGTTATTAGGAAGTTGTGACCTTCCGTATGCATCGCGGTCATACACTCTAAAGGTAGAGAAATTGCACGTAATGACGAATCGAGGTTGCTCTAACCTGGGAAGCTCGTCAACATAATCAAGCGCTTGAGTTAAAGGTGTCTTTTGTTTACCTTGACGGAGCTCTTCTTTATCTAAATCAATTCCAAGAGCCTTTTGCTCAATTAAGACACCAGCATCGGGAATCCATACATCTATAAATCCGCCAGATGAGACATGGAATTCAAAGAGAACGTCATCTACTTTTGAATAGCCAATAGTGCGTAAGAGCTGTAACCAAAATTGCTGAGTATCTCCCTTTTCATACCCTCTACCTTGCCAACGGGAGACAAATTCTAGAAGCTCTTTCTTATCACAGGGCATGCTCTTACTCACTTTCAAGACTGTCAAATAACCTCTAGGTAAAATCAGGTCTAATTCGAGTTATCATTAGGTAAGCTATTTGTTCTAAATTTACTAATAACCTATTACTTCACTCTCAACCTCATTAATAATTGCTTCTGGTATTTTATCAACTTCAATACGATAAACCTTATTTAACCTTGGATTATAAAATCCTAGATACTTAAGATTATTAAATTCAAGGTGTATTGAATTTAAACCCATTCTCCAATACATAAGTAGCTGAAGTGTATGTTTTTTCTCAATTGAGCCTTTTAATACCTTAAAGTCCCAAATAGTATCTATCGTTGTAAAATCGCCGTCACCTGAATTAACAGTTTCGGTATAGCCACCCCTAAACGTAAATCCGTCCAAAACCTTTGGCCCATAAACATCAAAAAAATGAAGAGATCTATTTACCATTGTTCTTACATTTTCAATTGTGGCGTTATCGGGTTCTATTTGCTCTACAGGTTTATAAGTAGAGAATCCTGCTCTACGACAAGTATCAAATCCTGTTAATTTCAATGCACTAACAATGGAATTATCATCTAATCCCTTAACTTTTTTGAGAAGAGCATCTGCTTCCTTTTCTTTATCAATTAGACGAGCTCCCATTATCGAAATACGAAAAGCATTGTCAGGAGAAGCTCCTGTCATGAAATGTGTAAGGTATTCCACAGCAGTACCCACAAGATTGGGTTCAATATTTTCTTCTTTATTTAATTCTTCGATGCCGGATCCAAGAATTAGTTCATCAAAATCTTTAGGTTTAAGATATCCTCCTCTGGGCTGCTTTACTTGACCAACGCGCTGTGTTACAGAACATCCCATAATGACCCTCCTAAACCTAAATTTTAATGATGCCCCACAATCTTACTGCGATCTTACCTGCAGTTATTAATCTTTACATACTTTTAGGTAAACGATTTATAATCAGCTCTCAAAGAACGTTTGCTTAAAAAAGACCAAGCAGGAAACAAAGTTCCTGCTTGGTCTCTGCAGTACACATATTTAAATGGTACGTATGTCAAATACGTTTATTTCTGAGGATACAGAGCCTCAAGGATCTTCTCGGCAGAATCGAATGCACGTGGCGAGTAGTCGATGTACTCAGAATATGGAATCTCAACGATGCTCTTGTTGGCAATAGCGGGGACGTTCTGCAGGGAGCTCTCGCCCAGAAGAGTGTCTTTAGCTACAGCGTCAGTTGCTTTATTACGCTCTGCGGTGACGTAAATAATGACGTCAGGATTGAACTTAATCAGATTCTCATACGTCAGGCCGTTTGCAGACTGGGTTGTAGCAGGAGTAGCTCCAAGCTGGTCAATGATAGTAAACTCAAGGCTCTTCTCGCTACCACCAAAGAGACCAAACGTGCCGTCCTTGAGGTTGGTCATGACCAGAACGGTCTTCTTTGCATCTTTCTCGTGTGCTTTAACGCGCTCGTTAATGGCATCAAGGCGCTTCTGCAGGTCAGCGGTATAGGTGTCGGCATTGCTCTGAACGTCAAAGATAGATCCAAGGTTCTTAATATCAGAAATAATTCCGGCAAGCGTTGGATCGCCCTGCTCAGAAGATGCCAGCTGTGTATAGACAGAAATTCCCAGGTCAGCGTAGTCCTTTGGAGAAGTCTGGTCCTTTGAAGTAAAGAGGCGTGAGCGTCCCACAATAAGGTTTGGATTAGCGGCAACAACAACCTCGCGCGAGAGGCTCTTCTTATCGCCCAGCTGCTTGATGTTCGCATACTCGTCAGCAATGTCTGAAGGCATTGGCGCATCAGGCTTGATTGTGCCAATAATCTTGGAGCCAAGGCCCAGGCGCAGCAGAATCTCGGCTGCAGAGTCTGTCAAGGTAACAACACTCTCAGGAGCCTTATCAAACTTTGCCTCAAACTCATTGCCGTCACCGTCATAGAGCTTGAACGATACTGGATAGCTTGTATTGGCCGATTTCTTTTCTTCTGCAGCAGGGGTAGATGGGCTAGACGTTGCATTGTTGCACGCAGTAAGACCCAGTCCAGCAGCAGTTGCAGCAAATCCTGCCGCAATGCTCAAAAAATTCCTTCTCGTAAAGAGATTTGAACTTACACGAGGATCCATCGGATATCCTTTCATTCATCTGTTGATACTCAACAGGCGATTAATACACGTAATCAATGCTGATACCGTTTCCAGCAGTTGATGGGCGGACCATGCCCTCAACGCCATACACATCAGCAAGTAACTCAGGGGTCACAATGTCCTCAGGTGTTCCCTCGGAAACAATAGTTCCCTCTTTTAAGAAATACAGGCGGTCGACATAATGAGCTGCCATCACAATGTCATGCAAAACAGCTAGACAGCTGATACCAAGATTGCGAACAAGGCGCAAAATATCAATCTGGTACGTAATATCCAGGTGATTAGTAGGCTCATCAAGCACCAGAAACTCTGGTTCCTGAGCTAACGCACGAGCCAACATGACACGTTGTTTCTCGCCACCTGAAAGCGTGGCAAACGAGCGGTCTTCAAAGCGAGAAAGGCCAACTTTCTGAATAACGTCAGAAACGATTGACTCGTCGTGATCGGATTCTTTTGACAGCGCCGACTGATGAGGACTGCGTCCCAGCGACACAATTTCGCGAACGGTAAAGTCAAAGGACAGCGAGTTAAACTGGCTTACAACCGCAACCTTACGCGCAAAGTCACGTCGTGATATCTCAGTGGCGTCGCGCTCGTCCCACAAAATCTGGCCGTCATAGCGATGACCAAGGCCATAAATTGCTCGCAAAAGCGTAGATTTGCCGGATCCATTGGGACCAAGGATGCCCACAAACTCGCCATCTGCCACGTTAAGCGAGACGTCCTTTACAATCGGCTTGTTGTGAATGGTGACCGAAACATTTTGCACTTCAAGGCGCATATTACTCACCATCCCTAAAGCTGTAGTTACGTGCAACCATGATGTAGACAAAGAACGGCGCACCAACAACAGCGGTCAGAATGCCAATAGGAACTTCGGCGTTGCCTAGGATGGTTCGAGCACAGGCATCTGCCCAGAGAATGAAAATAGCTCCAAGTACCAGCGCAGTTGGCACCAGTCTTCGGTGATCAGACCCAACAAACGAGCGCGCAATATGCGGAATGATAAGACCAACAAAACCGATGGTTCCCACTGATGAAACAAGCGTGCCTACCATGAGTGCAGAAATGGTCAAGTATGCCCACCTGCATAGATTGGTGTTGAGACCAAGCGTTGTAGCGGCCTCGTCTCCCATCAACAGCACGTTAAGGGAGCGGAACTGTGTTAAGAAAAATACACTGACGAGAAGTACTACAACAACGGAAACGCCAACGTTTCCCCAGCTTGCTCGTGCCAAGGAGCCCATGGTCCAAAACTTCAGATCCATCATGCCCTCAGCGTTAGCAGCAATAGTGATGATGAAATTAGACAGCGCCGTGAACAGAGCGTTCAAAATCATGCCCGAGAGAACAAGCTTTGACGACGTCATATGGCCGCCGGTAGATGCCAGCAACAAAACGCCAATCGTGGCAATTGTTGAGCCGATAAACGAGAACAACGGCACCGAAGAAATTCCCACAACGTGTACCGCGCCGGCTCCAAGCATGATGGCACAGGTGGCTCCGCACGAAGCACCTGATGAAATGCCCAAAATATACGGTTCAGCCAAGGTGTTTTGAACCGATGCCTGCATGACAACACCCGCAAGCGCGAGGCCAGCTCCGGCTACCGCACCCAAGATGATGCGAGGAAAACGTAGCGACCAGACGACCTTCTCGACAGGTCCTCCTGCAGCTAGAGCCTCCGGTAGCGGCATGCCAAAAAGATGATGTGTCAGCACGGCATATGCGTCTTGCAAGGACACGCCGATGGCGCCCATCGTCGAAGTTATTACAATGCTCGCTGCCAGAATTGCAACGAGAACTCCCATGAAAAGACGGAACGGTCCGGCTTTTCTTACCATACGCTACCTCTCTAAAGTGACGCTGCGTTTTTGCGCACGACGCACAACGTACAATGCGTGTTACACAGAAGCAGCGGAATTTTTCGAAAGTTAACTATATATTACTTTTTGAATTGTGAGAAGACTGTGAGTTGAGAAATGCTTAAAATACCTACACCCCTCCGTGGGATGCTCTCCGCGAGGCGGCTACTGCGAGACGACGCCGGCACCAACAGGCAATAACAGACGAGGTCAGACGAGGAACTTCATGGATCTATCAGCTTTACCAGACAACACAATCACTATCGGAGAGCGCTCCGAAGTTCCAGGTCTTCTTGTTGTTCTCCATGGCTCGCTGCTTATACCCAAGATAACTGCGCTTCTTGCTTCCGGGGAACTTGACGCGACCAAGCTCCCCCAATGCCTCACCATTACCGCACCGTCTGATCAAGCCTGCTATTCCCCTTGGCCGGCATCTAGTGTGCGCACAAAAGTTCCAAATTTTGAAGGGCTTGGAAAAGAATTTCTTTCAGATGTCGTACTTCCAGCTGTCGAGAAGTACGCTGCTCTAGCTACTCATACTGCTCAGGGGGCATGTCCTCTTACACTTTTGGGCTATTCCTTATCGGGGTTGTGCAGCCTTTTTGAAATGCAAACAACCTGCCACTTTGACCAGTATCTTCTTGCGAGCCCAAGTACGTGGTTTCCCGATTTTGTTGAAACTTTTGATACGAGCTGTGTGCGTTCGGACATTCGCTGGTGCATTGCAAGCGGAGAAAACGAAGGTAAAAACCATCCTGAGCCCCTGCGCTCAGTGAGGCAGACAACAGATGCACTGGTTGATAAGCTGGCGGCGGCTGCTCCGAAGTATCAACGTATGTTGGATTCTTACGATCATCACAAGGGTCTTGAGCTGAGATTGCAGCGTTTGCTGAACTTTGGCTTTGATGCGTAGAGAGCCGTTTTCCTGTGCGGATGCAGCGTTGATGGCTTGCCCAACTGCCTGCTAAAACAGCCGTCTGAGCGGTGGTGATTGCTAACAAAAAACCCGCCGAGGGCGGGCTTGAAATTCTTATGGTCGCGGGGGCAGGATTTGAACCTACGACCTTCGGGTTATGAGCCCGACGAGCTACCAGACTGCTCCACCCCGCAATGCATGCGCTTATGCGCGAACAAGTACTATACCTCGCAGCACTCTCTACGTCAAGCAAGATTGACGATTTTCTCGCCATAAAGGTATAAGGCTTGCGTACAAGAGCCAAGAAAGTTGCACTGTCGCCAGCACAAGTGGGGTCATACGGCTAAACTATTGATACTGTCTTTGGGGCGCTGTGCTTGCGCCAAACAGCTATCGAAGGACTTTTGAGGATGACATTACACGAGCTCCTGGCGCTCTTTACCAGCAAGAACATCGAGTACACTACCGCGCATCTTGACGCGGTGGATCAAAACGCACAGCTTACCGATGTTGCAAGCGATTCTCGTGAGGTCACCCCTGGCTCGCTGTTTGTCTGCAAGGGTGCGCACTTCTCGCCAGCGTATCTGGCAAGCGCGGTGGAGGCTGGGGCTGTTGCGTACCTCTGCCAGCAGTCGCTTGCGGAAGATCTGCAGTCAGTGGCGCCAAACGTAGCCGCTATTTGCGTGCATGACGTGCGCCTTGCCATGGCCTACGCGGCCGCAGGCGTTGCGGGACATCCCGACAAGAAGCTCACCACCATCGGCATTACGGGTACAAAAGGCAAGTCTACCTGCTCGTATATGCTGCGCGCTATTCTTGACGGCGACGAGCCGTACTCCAAGTGCGGCGTGATTGGCGGTATTGAGGTGTTTGACGGCAAGGACACGCAGCCGGCGCACAACACCACGCCCGAGGCTCCTGAGCTGTGGCGCCATCTCAAGCACGCCGCGGACGCTGGCCTCCCCTACGTTGACATGGAGATTTCCAGCCAGGGCCTCAAGTACGACCGCACGGTTGGCCTCAACCTGAGCGTCGCGGTGTTCCTAAACATTGGAACCGATCACATTTCCCCTGTTGAACACCCTACTTTTGAAGATTACTTTGAGAGCAAACTGAAGATTTTTGACCTCGCTCGCGTGGCCGTCATCAACAAGAACACCATGATGTTTGACCAGGTCATGGAGCGTGCGCAGAGATGCGAGAAGGTCCTGACCTTCTCCACAACCGATTCCGACGCCACCGTTTGGGCGGACGACATTACCCCTCACCAGGGCATGGTCACGTTTACCGTGCATGCGCCAACCTGGACCGGCGCCGCCGCGCTGCCTATGTCCGGCCTCTTTAACGTGGAGAATGCTCTTGCGGCAATCACCGTTGCCGACTACCTGGGCATTCGCGAGAAGGACGCTGTGCTTCCACTGATGAACGTTAAGGTGCCAGGCCGAATGGAGCTGCTGAGTTCGCCTGACAACAAAGTTACGGGCTTGGTCGACTACGCCCACAACAAGCTTTCCTACC
Organism: Atopobium sp.; assembly: GCA_018363825.1. Classification (GTDB taxonomy): domain Bacteria; phylum Actinomycetota; class Coriobacteriia; order Coriobacteriales; family Atopobiaceae; genus Lancefieldella. The sequence continues at coordinate 52,603 of JAGZNE010000001.1, forward strand.
AGAAGCTTTTCTCGTCAACGTCCAAGGAATTCCCTGGTTATGGCCGCTATGTAGTCATGGGAGCCGTAGGCGGTAAGGCGTACAACCGTCGCCAGGAGCTGCCTGAAGAAGCGGCCAAGTGGGCGGACCTGATGATTTACACCACCGAGGACTGCAACATGGAAGATCCTGCGGTGATTTGCGCGCAGATGGCCGAGGCCACGCCTGAGGGCGCCGCGCACAAGATTATCCTTGACCGCTATGACGCCATTTACGAGGCAGTTTCCGCAGCTTACGACGACCCTCGCCCGGTGCTGGTGTATCTGCTGGCTAAGGGAGACGAGCCGTTCAACATTATCGGCGGCAAGCACGTTCCGTGGATGACGGATGCTGCCGCGTTCAAGGCCGCTGTCCGCGCCAAGCTGGACGAGCGTGCTGGCCGTACGGACCGCGAGTAACGGCGGCGACGCGGGTGTCGCTGCAAAGGTTGACGGAGCGGGTCAGAAAAGCGCAGGTGAGTTGGTGGACGATGGTGCTTCGATCCAGATAATCCTTGAGCCGCGCATGATTGAGAAGAATAGTGTGCGTTCTTTAGTTCGCTAATCAGATTTCTGCATATTTGTGTAATAAAATGCATTCTTATGAATACGTAATTTTTGACCTCAAAATTATGTGCCGAAAAAGGTAAAAAATGCGTTTAGTTGGGGATGAAAACTTAAAATTGGTCGATTTATCCCCAACTAAGACGATTTTTTACCGCCTCAAAAACTTTTATCTGGGGAAACGTTGTATGCAGAAACCTGTATTCCCCAACTAAACGCATTTTTTACCACCTGGGTGCGCGGGCGCAGTTACGTCCCAAATTACTCAAACAAGGCGAGAGAATCAGGCTCCATGAGAGCTCTCATGAAGGGGCTTTCGAAATCAGCTTCGGACATACTTCAAAGCGCGCCTGAAAAGTGCAAAGAATCTGTATTTCAGATACAGATTCTTTGACGAAATCAGGCAAATCCACAGTTTCTTTTACGTTTTCAGGCAGAATTTACAGATTCTTTGCAGAAATCAGGCGCGCGTCGGGCGCATACCCGGGCGCATTGAACGCACACCGCGCGCGCCGCCCGCCTGGCGAGAAACCCCGTCTGCTAGCAGCGCTTTTGCACAAGAAAACCCGGTACCCACACGAAGTGGATACCGGGCGGAAGGCACGTTTGCGCAGCTAGCACGCGCGGCGCTCGCGGCTCGTACGTAGCACGCACGTCGCTCGCAGCTAGCGCGGTTGCGCCGTGCGGCGCTCGCGGTCGCGACGTGTTACTCGTTGTCGCCAGCGGTTGCCTGAGTTGCGGAGATAGCCTGATCAGCATCGGAAGCGTCTGGCCAAGACCAGTCGGTGAATGCTGGGTGATCATAGCCCTTCTCGACAGCAAACTCGAAGGCCTCGGTGCGGAACTTCTCCCACTCGTCGATCTGATCTGCCCACTTCTGAGCGTCAATCATGCGGAGAGCGTCAGCAGCAAGTGCCCAACGGTCCATATTGTTCAGGCGCAGCATGTCGTAAGGAGTTGTGGTGGAACCCTGCTCCTCATAGCCGTGAACGTTGAAGTTGTCGTGGTTTGGACGGTTCCAAATCAGGCGACGGACAGAACCAGCGTAAGCGTGGAATGCGAAGAGAACTGGCTTGTCTGCCGAGAAGAGCTTGGTGAACTCCTCGTCGGAGAGAGCTTCGTCGTTCTCGGAAGCGTTCTGAATCTTGAGCAGGTCAACAACGTTGACGAAGCGAGCCTTGATGCCCAGCTTGCCAAGCATGTCAAGAGCTGCAAGGAGCTCCTGAGTTGGGACGTCGCCGCAGGATGCGAGGACAATGTCCTCCTCGCCAGCCTCAGCGTTGGAAGCCCACTTCCACTCCTTAGCGCCAGTTGCAAGCTCCTCGCGAGCCTCGTCGAGGGTTACCCACGTTGGAGCAGGCTGCTTACCAGCAAAGATTGCGTTGATGCAGTTTGTGGAGGTGTAGCACTTCTCGCCAACTGCAAGCAGGAGGTTAGCGTCTGCTGGGAAGTAGATGTTGGTGATGTGGTCGTTGTTGAAGCTCTTGTTGAGCATGATGTCAACAAAACCAGGATCCTGGTGAGAGAATCCGTTGTGGTCCTGGCGCCAAACGTGGCTGGAAAGGACCAGGTTGAGAGCGGAGATAGGCTTGCGCCATGGAATGTGGCGGACGGTAGCCTCGAGCCACTTAGCGTGCTGGTTGATCATGGAGTCAACGATGTGAACGAATGACTCATAGCTGGACCAGATGCCGTGGCGGCCGGTCAGAGTGTAGCCCTCAAGCAGACCCTCGCACTGGTGCTCGGAAAGCTGCTCGATAACGTTACCAACTGGGGAGATGTGCTCGTCGTTCTCGAAGTCGTCGTTGAAGCCGCCAAACCACTGCTTGTCGGTTACCTGGAAGGATGGCTGCAGACGGTTGGAAGCGGTCTCGTCAGGTCCGAAGATACGGAACTCGGAGCGGTTGCTGTTGATGAGCTCAGCGGTGTACTCGCCGAGGACGCGCGTTGCCTCAGTAGCACCAAAGCCGTGGCCCTTCTCGGCAACTGGGATCTCGTACTTCTTTGCGTCAGGAAGGACGAGGTTGCGACGGATTGCGCCACCGTTTGCGTTAGGGTTAGCGCCGAGGCGCAGGTCGCCCTTAGGCATGAAGGAGGTGACTTCTGGACGGATTGCGCCCTTCTCGGTGAAGAGAGTCTCTGGCCTGTAGGAGCTCATCCAGTCGCGAAGAACCTGGAAGTGAGCCTCGGTGTCGCGAGCGGATGCCAGTGGAACCTGGTGTGCGCGCCAAGAGCCCTCGGTCTTCTTGCCGTCGATGTAAGGCGGGCAAGTCCAACCCTTAGGGGTGCGGAAGATGATCATTGGGTAGTAAGGACGGGATGCGTCACCTGCGGCTGCGCGAGTCTTGATAGCGCAGATCTCGTTGAAGACAGCCTCGAGAAGAGCTGCGAAACGACGGTGGATGGATGCGTGATCCTCGTCGTCGAAGCCTGCAACAAAGTTGTAAGGGTGGTAGCCCATGCCGCGGAAGAACTCGTCGCGCTCACCGTCAGAAATACGAGCAAGGATGGTTGGGTTAGCAATCTTGTAGCCGTTGAGGTGCAGGATTGGGAGAACGATACCATCGGTCAGTGGGTCCATGAACTTGTTGGTCTGCCAAGAAGTTGCAAGTGGGCCGGTCTCTGCCTCGCCGTCGCCGACAACAGCGACTGCCAGCAGGGATGGATTGTCCAGGACGGCGCCGTAAGCGTGGGACAGGGTGTAGCCCAGCTCGCCGCCCTCGTGGATGGAGCCTGGAGTCTCAGGTGCGTAGTGGGAAGGAATTCCGCCTGGGTAAGAGAAGCGGCGGAAGAACTTCTGGAGGCCCTCTTCATCGTCGGTGATGAATGGGTAGGTCTCGCGATAAGTGCCGTCGAGCAGGGACTGCGCGGTACCTGCAGGTCCACCGTGACCAGGGCCCATGAGGAAGATGGTGTTCTGGTTATGGTCGCGGATGAAGCGGTTGACGTGGCCAAACAGGAAGTTTAGGCCTGGGGTGGTTCCCCAGTGGCCAACCAGGCGATGCTTAACGTCCTCGCGAGAGAAACCGTCCTTCATAAGAGGGTTGCTGCGAAGATAAATCTGACCAACAGACAGGTAGTTAGCTGCGCGCCAATACCTATCGACGCCGGCAAGCTCGTCCTCAGATACAGGCTGATTCAGGGTCTGCCAAGGTGTGCCGTACACGGGCTGAGCCATGTGCTCCTCCTTTTCTTGGGCTGCTATCTGCGCGTTTACGCAGGTTAGGCAACCTCGTTGCTTCCATCACCTGAGCGTTTGTTTTGTTCGCACTCAACTGGGCACGCATAAAACAACACATACATAACAGTATGATGCTTCGGCTATGTTTCAAATACTACTGTAAGTGATAAAACGTTTTATCACTGTGAGATTTCTTGAAATTTCTTTTACGGGAGACTTTTGAGATGTCTTTTGAGCAGCAAAACGATCCCCCAACAGTACCCACAATGCCAAAATGCAACCAAAATGGTGCCCATGTAAAGCGTATACACACCAAAGTGGTAAAAAATGCGTTTAGTTGGAGATTTCATTTTTCTGCATACAACGTTTGCCCAGATAAAAGTTTTTGACGCGGTAAAAAATCGTCTTAGTTGGAGATAAAACAGCTAATTTTCAATTTTCATTTCCAACTAAACGGGTTTTTTACCTTTTTCGGTACATAATTTTGAGCTCAAAAATTACGTATTCATCAGAATGAATACAGACGCACAAATATGCAGAAATCTGATTAGCAACCCAAAAGACGCACGCTATTCTTCTCAATCATGCGCGGCTCAAGGATTATCTGGATTGACGCGCTGTCATCCTGCGCTTCGATGCCGTTATTTTTGCCTGTCGCAGCATCTTGCGTCGCGGCTTCTTGCGTCGCAGCTGATTGCGTCGCGGTTCTCTGCACAACATCCGCCCCATGCTCGCCCAGACGACGAAACATAATCGAAAGCGCGGCGTCAGAAAGCTCATCAACATTTTGCTCAATCGAAGTCAACGCCGGCTCAAATAGTGCGTCTGAAATGCTGTTATCGTACCCGACAACGGAATAGTCGCGCGGAACATGCAAGCCGCGCTCGTACAGATAGCGCAACAGTCCAAGCGCAATGTTGTCCGACGTTGCAACAACAGCCGTAGCGTTCACGCGAATCAGCTGCTGAGCTGCAAGATACGCATCAGGAATGTAATAATCGCTGGTCAGCACAAGCGACTGATCTAGCTCCAGGCCCTTCTCGCCAAGTGCGCGAACGTAGCCGTTGAGACGCGCGCAGCCGGTGTTGGATGCGGTGTTGACCATGCACGCAATCCGGCGATGACCGTGGTCTAGCAGGTATTTTGTGGCCAGATAGCCGCCGAGCTCGTTGTTGAACGTGACTTTGTCGCAGTCGAGCGCGTCGATGGTTCGGTCCACCATGACGTACGGCACGGGCAGCTGCTCCAGGTCGGCGATGAGCTGCTTCGAAGCTTCTACCTCGTCGGACGTGATGATAAAGATGCCGTCTGCGCCGCGATTAACCAGCAGGCGCACAAGGTCCGCATCGTTTGACGTGCTGTTATCCGAGTTGGTAATGAACAGCGCGTACCCGCGGCGTCGGCACTTCATCTCCAACATCTTTGCAAACGACGAGAAAAACCGGCTCTCGATATTCGGCACGATCAGCCCCAGCGTCTGCGTATGCTGCGTGACCAGGCTTCTTGCGATCTGGTTGGGAATGTAGTGCTCGCGTCGGGCAACGTCGAGGATGCGACGGCGGTTCTCGTCACTCACGCGCACCGGCCGACCGTTCAGCACCAGCGAAACCGTGGCGGGCGACAGCCCCACCTCGCGCGCAATCGTTTTTAGGGTGACTTTTTCTGCCACGTTACCTCGCAACTTGCCCCGTTTATCGTTGTTGCTTAAGTATAATAGTCGAGAAACCCCTGCGGCTGGTCGTCCGCCAAAAGCCAGACGTTGTCTCCACACGACAACCGCACCTGGACCCCGACACCGCACGCAAGCTGCACCTGCGCCCCGGCGCTCGCACGACAACCGCATTCCGAGAGGACGCGCATGAACATTACTCCACAGGAAATCGCCGAAACCCTCGCCATGGTCAGCGAGCAAAACCTTGACCTGCGTACCATTACCATGGGTATCTCGCTCAATAGCTGCGCAGACGAGGACCTGGATCGCATGTGCCAGAAGGTCTACGACCGCATCACGCGCCAAGCCGAGCACCTGGTGTCCGTGGCTGAGGACCTGGAGCGCGAGTACGGCATCCCCATTGCCAACAAGCGCGTCTCCGTCACGCCAATCGCGCAGATTGCAGCATGTACCTCGGCGCAAGACCTGACCCCGCTGGCCCACACACTGGACCGCGCGGCCGAGACACTGGGCATCGACTTTTTGGGCGGCTTCTCGGCACTGGTCCACAAGGGCCTTGGCGACGCCGACCGCCGACTCATCGCATCTATCCCCGAGGCGCTGGCCACCACATCGCGCGTCTGTTCCTCGGTAAACGTCGCGTCCACGCGCGCGGGCATCAACATGGACGCCGTCCTGCTCATGGCCCAGACCGTGCTCGAGGCCGCTCGCCGCACCACCGACATTCAGTGCTACGGTGCCGCTAAGCTGGTCGTTTTTGCCAACATGGTGGAGGACTCCCCCTTCATGGCCGGTGCGGTCCACGGCAGTGGAGAGGCAGACGCCGTCATTAACGTGGGCGTTTCCGGTCCTGGCGTCATGGCCGCAGCCCTCGCCGAGCTCCCCGACTCCGCAAATCTCATGGACGTTGCCGAGAAGATCAAGCAGACTGCATTCAAGATTACCCGCGCGGGCGAGCTGATGAGCCGCGAGGCTTCAAGGCGCCTGGGTGTCGAGAAGGGCATCGTAGACCTGAGTCTTGCGCCTACCCCAGCAGCTGGCGATTCCGTCGCTAAGATTCTGGAGCTCATCGGCGTCGGCGAATGCGGTGGCCCTGGAACTACCTGCGCGCTTGCCCTGCTCAACGATGCTGTCAAAAAGGGCGGCGTCATGGCGTCGTCCAGCGTTGGCGGCCTGTCTGGCGCGTTCATCCCGGTCTCCGAAGATGCGGGCATGATTCGCGCAGCTCAAGACGGCGCGCTTTCTCTCGAGAAACTCGAGGCAATGACGTCAGTCTGCTCTGTTGGCCTGGACATGATTGCCATTCCTGGCGATTCCACTGTGGAGACCATCGCGGGCATCATCGCAGATGAGATGGCCATTGGTGTCATCAACACCAAGACCACAGCGGTCCGCGTTATCCCAGCTATTGGTTACAACGAGGGAGACGTCCTGGAGTTTGGTGGCCTCTTTGGATCCGCACCAATTATGCCGGTCAACCAGTTTGCGGGCACGGTGCTTGCACACCGTGGCGGTCGCTTCCCCGCTCCACTCAATTCGCTCAAGAACTAGCAAGAGAGCCTCCACATCGGAGGCTCTTTTTAGTTGCATGTTTTATGCGCTTGCGACTCAGTGCTCGCCATGGTCGTGCTCGTGGCCGACGCTGTGCACGTGACCCTCGTGCTCGTGCGTGTGCTCACCGTGCGCGTGCTCGCCGTGGTCGTGCCCGTGCTCGTGGTGCTCGTGTCCCTCGTGGTCGTGGCCGTGCGCGTGATGCTCGTGTCCCTCGTGGTCGTGCTCGTGGCCCTCATGCTCGCAATGTCCATGCTCGTGGTCGCAGTGCTCATGCACGCAATGACCGTGCTCGTGGTCGCAGTGCGAGTGATCGTGCTCGTCAGCCAAGTCCGACTGCTCATGCCAGAACGCCGGCACAAACACCTCACGAAGTCCATGACGCAGCAGGTCGCGGCCGATAAACACGCACCTGGACTCTTCCTGAGGTTCGTCACCCGTAATCGCCCATGCGCGCTCTACCAGGTCAAACTTGACCCACTGATTACCACAAGGCAGCGTACCCTTTGCGCGAGCAAGCTTTCCAAAAACGCCAGCCGACGCTGCGTCCAAAAGCCAAATCAAGTGCGTTGGACTTGGAAGCTCTGCGTGAGTCAGCGCCATAGTCTCCAAGTCTGGACCTTCGTCCTCATCACCAGCTGCATCTTTAAGAACAGAACCGTCAAGCGCGCGAGTCAGAAGACCATTCCACCACTCATCAGGAATATCAGCATATGAAGACTCCGCGATAATCTCTGCCTGCGGATTCATCTCTGCTGCAAGCTGCTTAATAGGCTCAGCAGCATCCTCACTACCTGGAGCCAATTTAGAAACCACAACGCTCGCAGCGGCGCTCAGCTGATTATCAAAAATCTCTGGGAAATCGGTGCGCTGATTCTGCCACGAAACGGCGTCAACCACGGTAACCGGCGCCAGCAAACTAATGCGTTCCCAGGCTACCTGATTCACGTTATCAAGAATGCTCTGCAGCTTAGCCACGCCAGTTGGTTCAACAATTAAATACTCGGGGTCGATAGTGTTTGAAATGGTCAGCACCGACGTCGCAAAATCCTGCTTGCCCGAACAGCAAATGCAATTCTCGGTAGACTCCCAAACCTTGAGGTCGGAGTCCTGCCTCAGACGGCGCGCATCGATGTCTGCCTGGCCATATTCATTCTCGTAGATAGCAAAATCACGCCCAGTCCGGCGCACGAGCTCCTGAATGAAGGTGGTTTTACCAGCTCCAAGAAAGCCTGATACAACAAGGATTTTCATGAATACAACCGCTTCCTAAACTCCGTTGGCGCTCACCAGCGCAAAAAGCTGGCGAGAAAAACGAACTTCTCGCCAGCCTAAACGTACTAAATCACGCGACCTAGTTGATTACCTAGTCGATAACAACAACTGGCTTGATGAGGTCGGATGGCTTATCACGCATGGTGAAGAGAGCCTCCTCGAGGTGATCCCAGCCGTGGTAGAGGTGGGTAACCTCTGGGTGAAGGTCCAGACGGCCAGAAGTGACCAGGCTGGAGAGCTTCTCCATGCGCAGACGGCCGCCAGGCATGAGGCCGCCACGGATGTCCTTGTGGCCCATACCAACGCCCCACTCGACGCGAGGAATGTTGACGTAGTCGCCGGAGCCCAGGTAGTTGACGTTACCAATCTTTCCGCCAGGCTTGAGTGCCTTGACAGCGTCCTCGAAGGTCTCGCAGCCGCCGCCGTCGACGCAGACGCGGTCAACGCCCTTGCCGCCGGTGAGCTCCATGACCTGCTCCCAGATTGGGCCGTCCTTGTAGGAGATGAAGTCGGTTGCGCCGTAGCCCTTAGCTGCCTCAACGCAGACTGGACGGGTACCAACAGCGATGATGCGAGAAGCACCGTGGAGTGCAGCACCAGCAACGGACATAAGACCGACAGGTCCAATGCCGATGACCAGGACGGTGTCGCCGAACTCAACGCCAGCCAGCTCAACTGCGTGGAAGCCGGTTGGAACCATGTCGGAAAGGATGCAGGCGTCTGCTGGATCCATGCCCTCTGGCATGTGAGCGAGGTTGCCGTCAGCGTCGTTTACGTGGAAGTACTCGGAGAAGACGCCGTCCTTGAAGTTGGAGAACTTCCAGCCAGCCAGCATGCCACCGGAGTGCATGGAGTAGCCAGCCTGTGCCTCAAGGGAGTTCCAGTCTGGAGTAATTGCAGGAACGAGGACGCGGTCGCCAGGCTTGAAGTCCTTGACGAGCTCGCCGACCTCGACAACCTCTGCGGAGCACTCATGACCAAGAATCATGTTGTGGCGGTCGCCAATTGCGCCCTCCCACAGAGTGTGAATGTCAGATGTACAAATTGCGACCGCAAGTGGCTTGCAGATTGCGTCCAGAGGACCACACTTTGGTGTCTCCTTCTCAATCCAGCCGGACTCGCCGATCTTGAGCATTGCATAACCCTTCATAAAACCCTCCTAAAATCTGTGTTTCTGCAGTTGAAACACTACCTACCTCGTGGAGGAGCACGCCTTTTGCGTGACACTGACGAGGCTTATAAACGTTTTTGCGAAAGCTCGCTGCTTTGTTGCAGCCACAATTGGGTCCTCTCCACAACAAAACTGCGAACACTCGCGAAGTACATTTTCAAGCACTTTTTTACGTAAATCTAGAACGAAACCGTGAAAGGTTGAGCAGACTTTCATGAATTTTAGGCTGGCGAGAAATGCGGTTTACAAATATCCGATATTTGCGCACGTAGACAATGTGTACGCTAACATACCGCTCGCCAAACCTCCGACCGACGAGAAACAACGCTTATCGGCGAACGGTAACCGTTCACCGAATCAAAAGGGCAGATGTCCACTTTTCTGTTGTAAGCAAACGATGCCGAGTGGTATAAGTCGGCGCTTTGTGATGAAACAACGAATTAAAATTCAGCTTCTTAAGCTGATTGTTATAATTCTAGTAAATGGGTTTCTCGCCAACTGGTGACTGAAAAAACTCAGTTCTTATGAAGGAGACTGAATGATTCTTGATAGCATACTTAGGGATTTCGGAGTTCACCTTGACTGGCAATATGTGCTCTCATACACACTCTTACTAGCTCCAGCTGTTGTTCCAGGTGTGCTGTTTATTTACTCTTTTATCAAAGAACCTCGTCAATTCAGAAATGCGCTTTTTCTATTTGCAGCCCTTACATGGACCTCTGTTCTTTTAGTTTTTAAGCTTAATAGCTATATTCTAGGATTAGTTTTAGTTATCATAGTAGTTGCAACACCGTTTTTGACCATAGGTTTTCTACTTATTAATACGATAATTGTGGTAAAAAATAACGGATTTTCGCTGACTTCAATGCTGCCATTTTTGATGGCCGGATTTATCGTTTTACTGCTTTGTGCCCCATCACTTCTAAATTCTTTTGATCCAGATTCTCGCCACATTGTTGTTTTCTTGCTTGGACTCTTTACACTCGAAGGTATGTGGTTCTCATTTACCTTTGTGTCTTTGCTGTTCTACTCGTGGATTTATCGAATTCTTCCCCGCCGACGCAAATACGATTACATCATTATTCACGGCGCCGGGCTTGATGGCACGCGACCAACTCCGCTGCTCGCAGGAAGGATTGATAAGGCACTTGAACTGTGGAACAAGCAGCATCAGCAAGGAAAGTTTGTTGCTTCTGGCGGTCAGGGTGCTGACGAAGTAGTCTCCGAAGCTCAGGCCATGCGGGACTATCTTCTGGAGAAGGGTGTTCCGGCCGACGCGATTCTCATGGAAGACAAGTCGACCACTACCTGGGAAAACTTGAAGAACTCGATAGCCGTAATCCGCACCGACCATACCTCTGCCGCAAGCAATGACGCTGCGAGCGGCAGCTCGTCAGCAAGCAACGGTACTGCGGCAAGCGGCGACGTGACGGCAAGCGACAGCACGGGAGCCTGCGGCGACTTCACCACAGCAGTTGTAAGCAGCGACTTTCACGTTTTCAGGTGCGCCGAATACGCCCACAACCTGGGCATCAAGGCAGACGGCATCGGCTCGCACACCAAAGGTTGGTACTGGCCCACGGCGTTCATTCGCGAGTTTATCGCAATCACCAAAGCACACCTCTGGCCCTACCTGGTCATTGGCGGCATATACACGCTGATCAACGCGCTCAACTATGCGTTCTTCTACCTGGGAATTGTGTAACTGCAGAGCATGGCGCCCAAGGTGTAACTGGAAGATTTTTACTCCTGGCTACAACGTGCCTGATTTCTGCAAAGAATCTGTAGATTTTGCCTAAAAGCATCAAAGAATCTGTGGATTTGCCTGATTTTGTTAAAGAATCGGTGGCTCAAATACAGATTCTTTGCACTTTTTAGGCGGACTTTGAAGCGTACCCAAAGTTGGTTTCGCAAGCCCTTTCATGAACGCTCGCGCGGAGCCTGATTTTCTCGCTAAGTCTGTACGATTTTCCGGAAAAGTGCACCAAGTCTGAGTTATTTGCCGGTTTTTCTCGCCATGTCTGAGCTGTTTTACTCAGACTTCATGCACTTTCCAGGCTCGTAATTCCAAGACACCGACGAAATCCGTAGTTTCAGCCCGCCGATGGAGCCACGACTCATCGCAGAAACCATGTGTTATCTGCGCTGGTACAAGCTAGAGCTGCAAAACCGTATATACTCGAATGAAACGTTATCTGGCGAGAAACCCATGGGCTCGGAACCCTCGCGGACTCGCTGCGCGCTGCTCACCGCGAGCCCGGCGCTCGCTGCACAGTCGCCGCTCGCCGCTGCCACCTACGACCAGAAAGGAAGCCTGGTGGAGACATTTCAGTTTGTGCTCATCGTCTTGACCTGCGTCGCGGCTTCCTCGGTAATCGACAAGTTTGTGGACGTCTCCATCCCCGTAATCCAGGTGGTCATCGGTCTGCTGGTCGCGCTCATTTTGCCCAGCGTCCAGGAGGTGCACCTGGAATCTGAGCTCTTTATGCTGGTCTTCATTGCTCCGCTCCTCTTCAACGAGACGAGAGAAACCAACATTCGTGCACTTCTCCTTAACCTAAACAGCATTTTGTCGCTGGCGATTGCGCTGGTAATTGTCAGCGTGCTTTCGGTCGGCTACGCCCTCCATCTGATGGTCCCGTCAATCCCTCTAGCTGCGGCTTTTGCGCTTGCCTCAGCCCTGGGGCCAACCGATGCGGCAACCGTCACCGCACTTAAGTCCAACATCCACCTGACCCATCGCCAGCAGACGCTTCTCTCCGGAGAGTCCCTGATCAACGACGCGTCCGGTGTTGTTGCATTCCAGTTTTCCGTTGCGGCAGCGGTTACGGGCGCGTTCTCGCTGGTAGATGCCGCGGGATCGTTTGCAGTGCTCTTTGTGGGCGGCATAGCCATGGGTGTTGTCACGGGCTTTGCGTTTTCTGCCGTAAACGCCATGCTTGGCAGGTTGGGCTACGAGGACACCGTCGCAAACGTGCTGTACGAGGTACTCACGCCGTTCCTTGTCTATCTTCTTGCCGAAACCTTCCACGTTTCTGGCGTTTTGGCTGTTGTTGCGGCGGGTTTGGTGATTGCCCTTCCTCGTAGGCAGAACAATAAAGCGCTGTTCGCACGGCAAAAACTGGTCTCGGATTCTACGTGGAAAGTCATCAGCTTCCTCATCAACGGCACGCTTTTTGTGTTCTTGGGAATGGAGCTTCCGCTGGCCGTACTTCCGGGCACGAACGGCGGCCTGAACATCCTGCAAATTTTGGGCATCGTGGTCGCAATTACCCTGTTCATGCACACAGTTCGCTTCGCGTGGCTCTACGCACTGGAAACCCGCAAGCTCCACAAGGGCGGCCGACTTTGCACCGGCAAAGACGACATGGATGACGAGAATGACTCTGCAGGTAGCGGCCTTGCCGACGGCGAGAAACCCGACGAGCAGCTCAAACCCATGTGCGCCATAAAGCCCATCTCCATCACGTCGGCCGAGCTCGTCAAGAACGTGCTGGTCACCACCATTGCAGGCGCAAAAGGCGCGGTAACGTTGTCGATCATCCTCACCCTGCCGATGATGACCCAGTCTGGAGCAGTGTTTCCGCAGAGGGATCTGCTAATCACTATCGCCGCCGGCGTTATTCTTGCCACGTTGCTCTTGGCGGACAATCTGTTGCCAGTGCTGTCCAAGTCCCCTGATGCAGACTCTGACCTGCCCGAACGTCTCCACAAGGGAGAGATTGCCATTCTTGAGGCAACCCTTGCCGAGCTCAGGAGCATGCTGCAGTCAGAGAACGCCATATCAAAGTATCTACCTGCGCTTCGTTTGACTATCACGCGCTACACCAACCGACTGTTTGCCGCTCGCATCACCGCGCCTGACTCGGGCAAGCTGGTCAAAGAGCTGGTGCTTCACGAGACAGATGTCCAGCAGAAACGCCTCGAGGAACTTCGCGAGCGTCACATTAAGACCAACAACCCCATTCCATGGGACCAAATTGTTGACGACATTACTTCAATCCGCAGGTCAGTGGGCTACCACGGGTCCGTTGCAAATATTGCCGCAAAAACAAACCACCGCTCGCGAATTGCCGTGGGTCTCCACGAGCTCAAACTAGCAGCTCAGCGCATCATCGACGGCGGAATCAGGCACCTGGAAGACGCCGATCAGTCCTACTACCAGGCGTGCCTTTACGCGCTTGAGATGGAGTACGCGGAGCTCGATGACCTGGAGCGCATTGCAAACGGCGACGATGAAGAGCTAGCGGTCATCACATCTAACCTGATGATTGACCACGAGTCGGCAATCGAGTCAATTTGGAGCCGCATCAACATCAACGATGAGCACGGCTCCAGCACTACACAGCTCTCCTACCTGCTGCCTTACAACCTGAGCTCGCACAAGATGTCGCCACACTTTAGACAGCAGATCGCGGACGCTCGCAAATACGCCGATGACGTGGCCGAAAACGCGCTCCGCATTGAGCTGGACCAGATTTCTCGCCTGCAGTTCGAGGGCGTTATCGACCGCGAAGTTGCCTCTCACCTGCGCGAAAACGTCTACTACCTGCAGATGGCTCTAGGCGAGTAGTATGAGCACCGCACCAGACACACGACCCGACGCCGCCGGAGCCTCGCATCCCGACAACCCCATGGCGAGAAAAACGATCATCTCCGGACTTTCTATCTACACACAGATGTCCTCTGTAGCTGGAGCGCCTGTTGTCTACCTCTTGGGAGACATGGCCGACAACTCCCCCGTTCAGGTACCGGTAGGCGTCAGCCTAGTGCACATTGGCGTTGACCTGTGGGAAGAGAACTTCTCGCCCTGGTGTGCTCCGCGCGTTTTTGCTAAGGGACCCAACTTTGGTGATGGCGCCCAGAAAACGCTCGACACCCTCATCAACCATGTCATCCCCTGGACGGAGTCGGAGCTCACCGATCCGCCAACGTATAGGGTGCTTGTGGGATACTCACTTGCGGGCCTGTTCAGCCTCTGGGCCGGCGTGTCACAGCAGGTCGCACGCGGCTGCCAGCACGACGCCACCGCTCCGCACGTCGACGCCCCTGCTGCAACTTTCCAACGCATCGGAGCTGTCTCGGGATCGTTCTGGTTCCCGGGCCTTCTGGACTACGTTGACCAGCAGCTCAGCGGAGGGGTGGTCGGCCTCACACACGCCTATCTTTCGCTGGGCGACCGAGAAGCACGAACCCCCAATCCACAGATAATGCACGTGCGAGAAAACGCCGAACTTCTCGCCAGCAAGCTAGAGAGTGTGGGAATAACCTCAACGTTTGAGCTGAACCGCGGAAATCACTTCCAAAACGTTGAAGGAAGAATGCAGAAAGCCCTGGACTGGCTGGTCAAATAGGGTAAGATTCTTCAGAACGCACGTGTCCAGAGAGGTTTTATGCCCAACCAAAAGCAATTTGACAGCAAAACTGAATCACCCGGTACATCCTCCGGCAAGCAGTCTGACTACTTATTTGCGCTCATTCTTTCCTTGGTATTTGGCATTTTTGGTATTCCGCAGTTTTATCTTAAAGGCTGGAAATCGGGACTTACCAGGCTTGCTATAAACGCAGCGCTGATTGTTGGCGCATTTGCCCTGGCGCAAACACTTGCCTCGCCGTCGATGCTTTCTTACCTTCTACCAGCAATTTTTTCGCTTCCGGTTATCGAAAGCGCTCTGAACCTCATCTACGAGGATGCCAGTGCTCCCAAAAAGCTCATAAAAGGCAAGCTCAAACCACATAAACGATACGCCGGAAAACAGAAAGCTGGAATTGCACTAGCCACGCTAACAGTAGTACTCTACTTTAGCGCAGCGCTCACGCAACCGCTTCCAACCACCCTATCTACTGCGGGGTCCTCGGGCCAACAAACCGCAGTTCAAGCGCCTGGCGGGTCCTCGCAATCAGGCTCCAGCGCGCCGTCTGATACCGCACAGGCCAGCGCAAACGTAACTATCAAGTTTATCGACGTTGGCCAGGGAGAAGCCATCCTCATTGCACTTCCCGAGAAAACCATGCTCATCGACGCAGGCCCCACAGGATCTGCTCCAAAAATTGCCCAGGTGCTCCAAGAACTTGGTCGAAACAAGATTGATTACCTGGTAGCCACCCATCCCGACGAAGATCACATCGGCGGCATGGCGGACGTCATTTCCAACACCCAAATTGGGACCATTTACGCACCAAATAAAACAAACAACACGGCAACATACAGAAAGTTTCTGGCCGCTATCCAGAACAATAACCTGCAGATAACCCTTGCCGAGGCGGGCACCATCATCGACCAAATTGACAGCTACAAGCTAGAAATTCTCTGGCCCAAAAAAGACGCAAATTTCCCCGAAACCAACGATTACTCGATAATCATCAAGCTGACCGTTGGCAACAAAACGTTCCTCTTCACGGGAGACGCGCCCACAAATGCCATCTTGAACTCCAATCCAGGTCACATTGACGTGCTCAAACTTTCGCATCACGGCTCCCGAACAGGCACTACCGAGGTGCTGATTCACAAGCTCTCGCCCACCTACGCCGTCCTCTCGTACGCCGTGAACAACCCCTACGGCCACCCCATGCAGTCGGTCCTGAACGCCCTCCGCAAACATTCCGTTGAAGTCTGGGGAACGGGCGCCAATGGAACCATTACCATTACCTGCGATGGTACAAACATTGATATATCTGGCGAGAAACCCGGCACAGTGGTAGCTCCAACCTCACAAGATAAATCTGGCACGTCGTCGAAATCGAGGACCAAGTAATGAAAGCAATCATTGATCGATTTGAAGACAACAATCTTGCCGTGCTTGAACTAGACGATCAACCAGGCAATATGCTTACCGTTTCTGTCGACGAGCTTCCAAGCAATGCTTGTCAGGGTGACGTTCTTTACTATCAAGACGGCTCCTGGACGCTAGCCGAGGAAGAAACTGCCCAGCATCAAGCCGATATCGACGAGCTGTTCAACTCTCTGCTTGCGCACGACGATGACGCGTCAACCGAATAATCCCAGATAAAAGCAAAAATATGCGATTTTAGAATATTTATAAAACTGCACGTCAACCTATAAATATGCGATTTTCGCATATTTTGTAATATACCCATCTACCTGCATAAATAAAAAAGACGTCTTGTCGAGAAAGACGTCTGTGTAGAGCACTTTTATCCAAGACAAAATGTGATATATTAAAGATTGCTGGTGGCGCAGTTTCGCTCTGCATAGAGGGAGGACACGCCACCCGTTTTATAGAGCCACGATAGCCGCAGCCATTCTCTTCTCATCTTCAGCTAGAAGTACTCGCATCGTCCAACCCCATTGACTCCAGCCATTTTTGCACTTCACCAAAAGTATACGTGCCTTTTGCCGCCAACCCCGGTATCACACGAGAAGCGCCACATTCTCTCTGATACTCCTCAATCATATTGCCAAATCCTCCGCCACCGTGCGTGCAGAACGGAATGACCGTCTTTCCGCTCAAATCCGTTGCCCGTAAGAACGAAAGCACTGGAGGAGCAAATGTTTTAAGCCAGTTGGGCGATCCTATAAAGACAGTATCAAAGTCAGCAACATCTATATCGTATTGCATCAGAGCAGGACAAACGCCTTTTTCTATTTGAGCCCTGACCTCTTTTACCGCCGTGTTATACGAGAAAGAATATGGCTCTTGAGGCTTAAGCTCCAGCAGCTCGGCATCGGTAATCAGCGCAATATCCTCCGCAAGCCTTCTTGTGATGCCGGAATACGAATAGTACACAATCAAAGACTTCATGTAAGAATCTCCACCATCAGTCGAGAAGAACGTGCCGTTGAGGCATTACGTCAAATTATTTGCCACAAGCATACAATGTGATGTCAACAAAATTAGTTATGACCAGCGCTTTCCATCTGGATCTAAATTAGACAACCAATCTATATCCTCTTGAATACGTTGTTTTGATTCTTCACTCTGATCCCAATAGCCGCGTCCAACTGAAATTGGTGCCATGTGGGTAAATGCCCAGATGTTACCAGGATTTTGAAGTGCAGTTACAATTTCCGGATCACTCACTTTCTCTAATGCAAAATGTTCAA
Source organism: Atopobium sp. (assembly GCA_018363825.1). Classification (GTDB taxonomy): domain Bacteria; phylum Actinomycetota; class Coriobacteriia; order Coriobacteriales; family Atopobiaceae; genus Lancefieldella. The sequence continues at coordinate 70,099 of JAGZNE010000001.1, forward strand.
GTTTTCTGACATCCATAACAACGCGTATATATTTATCTGTATAACGAGGGATACCTATTGCAGGGACACGTTCGTCCCAATTTGGTGGATGAAGAAAAACTTTTGTACCTGGTAAAAAATGACGTGTTCCATGGACTATACGTTTATCCTCACCAATCTTATTTTCATCTCTAACTTCCGCAGTAAGGCACCATACCCATTCTGGAATTTGAGGTGCCTTTTTAATACATCTAGCAAGTGTTGTATAGAATTTTTTAGTGTCTTCACCAATCGGGACCTGAGACATCTGTCCGTCAAAAAACCTATTACATTTCCAAACACCTTCTTTTAATAAGATAAAATCGCAAGCATAAAACAAGTTCCAGGCAATATCCTGAAACTCCCTAATAAGCTTTTTAGGTGGTTTGGGTAAATTAGGGAAAATAGTTAAGGCTTCTGGCGCTATTGGACTTTTAGAAAATGCTTTACCCTCAAAATAAAAAACTCTCCAAGTCACAGGGATATCATTGTATGAAAGTTGTGTCACATATTTCTCGAAAAAAGCCTTACCAGTAAAGTACGTACCTTTTTCTTTCTCAAATTTTTTAGCAAGTTCTTCTCCCTCATCTCCTGAAATATATCCTATAGCTAGGCTTTCTTTCAAATCACTAAGAGGGCCATCAGCGTCTCTTATAACATAGACAGTAGGAGGATGGGAACCATGACCGCTTGAGCCAAAACATGCCTCGACATTAATATTCTCAATTTCGTAATCCCTTGCTGAAAAAATTCCTAATCCCCTTTCTCCGGGACCGATTACGCGCCAAGAATCAGTC
>JAGZNE010000062.1:0-8954 GCA_018363825.1 Atopobium sp.
CCTTCAACAACTTTGCCGTCAACAGGAAGAACGCCACCAGCGCGCTGGTGCAAAATCATACCCTTCTCAACCTCAGAAAGGGCAATCATAACGTCCTTGCCGTCAATACGAGCCCAGACGTTCTCAGAACGAGTGATTAGGCCATCACGAAGTGCAAGACGTGCTCGGCTTGCCACGTGGTTCTCCATAGCAGCAGACAGCTCAAGCAAGAACATGACCGTAGATGCATCTGCCCACTCATTTCTTAGAATTGAAGTGGTGATAGCAGTTGCGTCCAAAACCTCAACGGTCAGCTCTTTCTTAAACAGGCGCTTAACGCCTTCCACGACAAATGGAATGGCGCGGAGAATAACGTAAGCGTAGTTAGCAACTGCAGGCAGTGGCAAAAAACGTATAATCCAGCGGCGTGCGAATGTGGTCACAACCTCCATCTGGAAGCGATTGTTCTCAAGAGCCATCTCAATTGAGCTACAGAAGTCCTCAAGACCTGCCTCTTCTTCTCGTGGCAAGTTCAAGACATCAAAAGCGCCAACAGCCGCAAGTACCTGATCTCTCTTGAGAGGGTCAAACCTTAGCAAGAGAGAACCGTTTGCCATGTGAACTTCAGCGTGACGAACTCCGTCAACACGCATCAGCTCATAGGAAATACCACGGGCTTCAGCCTCATCAATATGACCCAGGTCGCATTTTGCACGAATGCGACCTGAGATTTCATTAGTAATTGTAAAGCGCATGAATTATGCCTGTGCGCCCTCTGCGTCGACCTGCTTGGTAACCTCAGCGCGGATACCCTCCTCGAGCTCAGCAAGGCGAGCACGAACTGCAGCGTCAATCTTGGACTCACGGCGAGCCTCTGCGACAACGTCGTTAGCCTCGTCAACGACGTTCTGAGTCTCTGCGGAAACACGGTCAGTGACGCGAAGACCACATGCAGTTGCCTTGACAGCTGCCTTGTGAAGAGTGCCGTTAGAAGCAAGACCAGCAACAACGCCAGCAAGTGCAGCGCCACCGGCTGCGAGACACCAATTGTTCAGTTTCATAGAAATCCCCCATCTGCTTTTTGCAAATTAATCGGTTAATGACATATTGAAGATACGGGTTTTTTGACGAGAAAACAAGTGAAAATCATTACTAATTGGTTATCCTAATGAAACAATTGTACACAAGTAATTTCTTACCTGCGAAAACGTTTCCTATGGTTAGCCATGGTGTACATATAAATTTTGTGAAGAAGCTGCTCTAAGGCGTTACTTAAATATTTGATATCATGTTCATTTGGATTAACAAATTAATGAAACATAACACCTCCTCTGTGCTCATACTATGAAATTTAAATTGTACACAATTTATTTGTGTTAAGCTAATCCAAACGGGGTACACTACCCAATACACAAAACCATCCAATGCTTCGAACAATCCGCGGCTCGTTGAAAGGAACATCATGGCCAACACCAACATCTATGACCTCTCCGTAGAAAAGCGTGACGGATCTCTTACTTCCCTCTCCTCATTTGACGGTAAGGTTCTTCTTATTGTTAATACTGCAACTGGCTGTGGTTTTACCCCACAGTATGAGGATCTTGAGCGCATTTACGCTGCTTATAAAGATCAAGGCTTTGAGATTTTAGACTTCCCTTGCAATCAGTTTGCAGACCAAGCCCCAGAGTCCGATGAAGAGATTCACCAGTTCTGCACTATGAAATTTGGCACCGATTTTCCACAGTTCAAGAAGGGCGACGTCAACGGAGAGACCGCGAATCCTCTCTTTGAGCGTCTTGCAACAGCCTTCCCCTTCCAGGGTTTTGGAAAGGGCATCAAGGCTCTTGCGCTGGACAAATTTGCAAAGGCAAACAACAAGAAGTTTGGTGACAAGGCTTATATCATGTGGAACTTCACTAAATTCCTTGTAGACCGTCAGGGAAACGTTGTTGCACGCTTTGAGCCAACCACCGATATGGCAGAAGTTGAGTCTGCAATTAAAAACCTACTTGCGTAAGGCGAGAGGACCGATTTACTCATGAGTTCTTCTCAAAAAGAAATACAGTCCGTTGCGGCCGCTAGCACTTTTGTTAGCGGCACTTCTACACTCGACAACTCCCCCGATATCCCCGAGCTTCTCCTCAAAAACCAGCTCTGTTTCCCGCTCTACAGTGCCTCAAAAGAAGTGGTGCGAAGGTATACGCCGCTGCTTAAGCCCTTTAATATGACGTATACACAATACATTGCCATGATGGCGCTTTGGGAACATGAATCCTTGGATGTCAAAACCTTAGGTGAGCTTTTATTTCTTGATTCAGGCACCTTGACTCCACTTCTTAAAAAACTTGAGGAGAAGAGCCTTGTACTGCGTCAAAAAACAGGTAAAGACGGACGTCAGCTGATTGTTTCTCTTACCCAAAAAGGCAAAGACCTTAGGCGAGAAATTCAAGTGGTTCCACATCAGATTGGCTCATGCGTTAATCTCTCGCCCGAAGAAGGCGCTGAGCTTAAACGATTGCTTTTAAAGGTTCTTTCTAACGTTACAGAAAGCTAGATTTACTATGACCCAATCACAGGTAACCATTACCTCTTCTGAACGTGAAACCGCCATTGTACGCACTAGCGCCATTGGCATTGCAGCCAATGTTGCCCTTGCGGCATTCAAAGCAGCTGTGGGCATTTTATCTAACTCAATTGCTGTTACTCTTGATGCAGTGAACAATCTTTCCGATGCAATTTCATCAATCATTACCATTGTGGGAACCAAACTCTCTAACAAAAAAGCTGATCGCGAGCACCCCTTTGGACACGGACGTATTGAATACATCACTACAACAGTAATTGCTGCAATCATTATGTATGCAGGTATTTCTTCACTCATCAAATCCATCCAAGGCATCATGGATCCTGTTACTCCAGACTATAGTCCCCTGTCTTTAGTCATCATTACAGTAGCTGTGCTAGTAAAGATTATTTTGGGCCACTACGTCCGCTCTGTAGGTAATCGCGTAAACTCCGACACCCTTATTGCGTCGGGTTCAGATGCACTTTTTGACGCTACACTCTCCACTTCTGTTTTAACAGCTGCGCTTATCTTTATCTTTACAAAAATTAGCCTTGAGGCATATGTAGGCGTTATTATCTCTGTGTTTATCATTAAAGCTTCAATTGAGCTGTTGCAGGGCTCCATTAAAGAAATTATTGGCATGCGTCCCGATGCAGCTCTTTCAACACTCATTTATGACATTGTGAAAGAAGACCCAGATGCTGAGGGTGTTTACGATCTTATTATCCACAGCTATGGCCCAGATAAATTTGTTGGCTCATTCCACACTGAGGTTCTTGATACCACTTCAGCTATTGAGATTGATACGATGACTAGGCGTCTGAGTACAGAAATTTACAAACAGACATCAGGCAAAATAATCATTGCTGCCATTGGTATTTATGCGAGAAACACCACCGATAATCGCATTGTAAAAATGCGTACTGAAGTAACTGAAATGGCTTTAGCTCATGAAGGTGTTCTTCAAGTTCATGGTTTTATTGCTGACATTGAAAATCAATTTATGGCCTTTGATGCAGTCATTGAGTTTGGCTATGACGGTAAGCAAATTGTCCACGATATTATTCATGAAGTAGAGGCAGCCTACCCTGATATGAACGTCTCGGTTCTTTTGGACCGCGATACAAGCGATCTTTCTGAACATGAAGAAGACAGAGACTTGCACTAAAAGCAAGTAAATACATCCTAAAAAAGGGGCGAGCCGCTGACACCCAGAGTCAGCGGCTCGTGTTCTACGCTCGCAAGAAAGGGAGAGGGTCTTTCTTCGAGCTACGGGAACCTGAATAAAGCAAGCAACTAAATTGCTTAAAAACATAGTAAGTTAACCGAGGGAAACTTACAAGAATTTTTTCAGTTTTTTTATCTAATTTCGTAAACTCTACAAAAAGTTAGACTAAGTTTACATGTCTATGGATTTTTATCTTATATCAAGAAAGTCCGAGATAAACATAAACAAAATCCCCCGCACCGAATTGGTGCGGGGGATCAGATCAGCATACTCAGCTAGTAGTAGCTTATGCCTTTGCAACCTCGGTAAGGTTGGTTAGGATCTTATCGTCCTTCTTATCCCACTTTGGAGCTGGACGGAAGAGCTGGAAGAGAATTGCCGCCAAGAAGATGAAGGCAATAACAGTCCACACACCAAAGGAACCAAGGACAAAGAACTCCCAGAACTGATTGATCATCAGGCCAACAATCCATGCAAATACGCACTGATAGCCAATAGCAAACCAGAACCACTTAGAGTCGTTCATTTGTCGACGAATAGAACCTACTGCAGCGAAGCAAGGTGCGTCAAGCATATTGAATGCCACAAATGCACACATTGCACCAACGTGGAGGATACCACCAGCATCAGTAAACATACCAGCAAAGCCAGACCACATAGTGACAGACTTCTCACTTGCATCGCCAAGGCCATAAAGAACGCCAAAGGTGGAAACAAGATTCTCTTTTGCAATCAAAGCAGAAATAGAAGCTACAGTTGCCTGCCAATTTCCAAATCCAAGTGGAGAGAAGATAAATCCAATAGAACCGCCAATAGCAGCAAGCAAAGAAAAGTCCATAACATTATCAGGAGCACCCTGAATACCTGGGAGATAGCCGAATACTCCATTTGCGCCGTCCCAGTTAGCCCAGCCAAAATTGGATAAAACCCAAATTCCAATTGCTGCAGCAAAAATAATGGTACCAGCTTTAATAATATACGCAGAAATACGCTCCCAAACATGCATTGCCCAAGACTTAAGAGAAGGCATGTGATAATCAGGAAGTTCCATGACAAATGGTGCTGGCTCTCCCTCAAAAGCCTTAGTCTTCTTTAGCATGATTGCAGAAATAACAATCATAGCTACACCCAAGAAATAAAAGGCTGGGGCAATCCACCAAGCAGTAGTTCCTCCAATAAGAACACCCATAATCAAGGCAATAATAGGCTGTTTTGCCGAACATGGAATCATAGTGGTAAGCATAATCGTCATGCGACGATCTTTCTCATTTTCAATAGTACGAGTAGAAAGAACGCCAGGAACACCACAACCAGAGGAGATAAGAAGTGGAATAAAAGACTTACCTGATAGACCAAAACGACGGAAGACACGGTCCATAACAAAAGCAACGCGGCTCATATATCCGCAGTCTTCCAAGAAACACAACATAACAAACAAGACAAACATCTGTGGAATAAAGCCAAGAACAGCACCTACGCCGCCGATAATACCGTCAACTACAAGACTGGTGATGACGGGGCTTGCGCCAGCACCCTCAAGAGCGCCGCGAGCAAGCGTAGGAATACCAGGGACATACATGCCGTACTCAGATGCCTCTGGCTCAGTAGCAGCGCCTTCAACAGCGGTCTTGAAGCCCGCAGCAGTTACGCCGCCCAGAGTCTGAAGTTCTTGACCTTCAGCAAGAATTGGGTTGCCGTTTGCGTCAAGCTGAAGAGGATTGTCGTCAGTATCAACGAAGTTGCCATCCTCATCATGAACTGGTGCGCTCAGAGCAACGACGCTCTTTTTAGAAGCTTCGTTCTCAAAATTAGTAATAGCGTCAGAATCCCACTGTTTAGCCGCGATTGCAGCACGAACCTCAGTGGTATCAATACCGGCCTCGTCTGCTGCATTGAGATATGCGTCAATCTGGTCGCCATAGTGGTGAGAGTCAAAATCATCTTTTGCCTGACTATACTCTGCATCTCCGATGCCCAATACGTGAAAACCTTTGTCAAACAGATTGTCGTTGACCCAGTTGGTAGCATTGATACCAACTGTAGAAATAGAGATAAAATACACCAGGGACATTACAATAACAAAAATTGGAAGACCCAGAATACGGTTAGTAACAACACGGTCAATCTTCTCGGAAGTACTCAGTTTTTTAGGTGCTTTCTTGACGCAAGCTGCCATTACGCCAGCAATCCACTCATAACGGTCAGACGTAATGATGGACTCAGCATCATCGTCGCGGGACTGCTCAACTGCAACAATAATCTGCTCAAGCTCTGCGGTCTTCTCGGCAGAAAGGTTAAGGGGAGCAATTGCATTTGCATCGCGCTCAAAGACCTTAATGGAGTACCAACGAGAAAGAGTTGCAGGAGCAAGACCCTCGATTGCAGCAGCAATCTTGCCAAGAGCCTCTTCTACCTCTGGGGAGAAGCACTTAACGCCCTCAGCAGGAGTTCCCTCCTGGCCAGCCTTAATTGCAGTCTTTACCAGAGTGTCAATGTTCTTGTTACGAAGTGCAGAAACCTCAACAACCTCAACACCAAGCTGCTTGGAAAGCTCCTTGGTATCAATGACGTCACCGGACTCCTTGAGCAGGTCAACCATGTTAAGACCAAGAACAACAGGGCGGCCAGCCTCAAGAATCTGAGTTGTCAGATAGAGATTTCGCTCCAGGTTGGTAACATCGAGAAGGTCAATAATGGCGTCTGGACGCTCATTAATGAGGTAGTCACGAGATACCTGCTCCTCTGGTGAATATGGAGACAGAGAGTAAATACCAGGAAGGTCGACAAAGGTGACGTCCTTATCGGCACGCCAATTTGCCTGCTTCTTCTCAACGGTAACGCCTGGCCAGTTGCCGACGTAGCCGTTTGAGCCCGTAAGCTCATTGAATAGGGTGGTCTTACCGCAGTTTGGGTTACCTGCAAGACCAATAATAGTCTTTTGTGCCATTAGGCTTCCTCTACCTTGTGAACGTCTACTACTTCAATGCTTGCAGCTTCATCCTTGCGGATAGAAAGCTCGTAGCCACGAACTGTGAGCTCAATTGGATCTCCCAGTGGAGCTACTTTTTTGACATGAACCTCAGTGCCCTTAGTAAGGCCCATGTCCATGATGCGACGTTTCACGGCGCCTACACCCTTTAGCGCAGCAACCGTGCAACTCTCCCCCACCTTAACGTCTCTCAGAGTTGCCATAACCTTCCTTTCATCGAAACACGTATTAAAAGCCGCGGGTTTTACCAGCAGCGCAATACAACAAAGTGTTTAGAGCGGAGAAACCATGATGTGCGACGACATCTGACGGTTCAGTCCAAGTCGTGCGCCCTTAACGCTGACAATAACGTCACCGTTGACACGTGAAATAACCTTTACCTCGGCGCCCTCAACAAAACCAAGTGTTGAGAGGTGCTGGCGAAGATCAGAAGCACCCTTAACCGTTACGATCAGCGCAGTCTCTCCCTCACCAAGCATGGCAAGAGGAAGAACTGGACCAGAATTCGCAGGACCCTGTGAGGTCTTTTCTGTATCCATGCATCCCCCAAAATAACGTAGGCAAACTAAGTTTGCTCTTTCGAACTTTTACTTCATTAGTATCAACTAAAAGTTAAGGTAATTCAACTTTCATTTAATAATTAAAATAAAAATAAGGCGAGAAACTCTGTCTACCAGTGGTTTCTCGCCTTGTAAATATTGCAACTTTATTTCAGGTAATCCTAGTTTTACGTAAACATAAACGATTGTTTGCTCAAGCTTACGGCAAGCTGTGTGACATCAGCCCGTATTCTGCAGACCTGCGGCAACACCAGACACGGTGCACAAAATCAAATACGTAATGTTTGCACGTTCCTCTGGAGTAAGCATGTCATCCCTTATACGAAGCTCAGACAGGGCATGCACCTGCGTAACCGAGAGAATATTAACAAATGGCAGACGCAGGCGGATAACAGGACCAAGCACACGACGGTTCTCCAACGGCCACTTATTTCCCGTAATATTCAGCACCCACTTACGTGTGAGAGCCATCTCAGAAAGAACCATCTCTGAAAGTTCAGAACGATCGCCTAAGGCCAGGTAAAGCCTTGCAATACGAGCGTCAATCTTGGAGATAGACATCTCAATGTTGTCAATAAACGTGGTGAACAGTGGCCATTCTTTGTATGCTTCACGGAGGCGCTCGATATCCCCCACCGCCTCGCAGGCACTACCCAATCCGTACCAAGCAGCCAGGTTGATACGAGCCTGTGACCACGAGAAAATCCAGGGGATAGCACGCAAGTCATCAAGAGACTTAGCGCCCAGACCGCGTTTTGCAGGTCTTGAACCAATGGGGAGAAGACCAATCTCTGTCAGAGGGGTAACAACCGAGAACCACTCAGCAAAGCCATCGGAGTGAATGAGCTCCAAGAAACGCTGCTTGGAGGCCCTATCAAGCTCAGAAGCGAGCGAAGCAAACTTCACGTCTGTCTGGGTATTCTTCTGTTCAATAGAAGGTGCCATCTGAAGTAGTGTTGCTCCAGCAACAGACTCTACGTGACGGCGAGCAAGCGTTGGGTCACCATAGCGAGCAAAAATAACTTCTCCCTGCTCAGTAAGTTTAAAGCGACCGTTGACTGAGCCTTTGGGCTGAGAAAGAACAGCACGATTTGCAGGACCACCGCCACGACCAACTGCACCGCCACGGCCATGCATCAAGATGAGGTCAATGGAGTTCTTCTCTGCCCACTCTGCCAAAGCAGCCTGGGTCTTATGCAGTACCAACGTTGCCGTAGTTGGTCCCTCGTCCTTCGAGGAATCGGAATAGCCCAGCATAACCTCAAGCTTGCGGTCTGTCTGAGCAAGACGTGCCTGTACCTCAGGAAGCTGAATTACCTGGTCAAGTGTAGCAACAGCGTTCTCAAGGTCTTCAATTTGCTCAAAGAGTGGAATAACGTCTAGTACAGGAACGTCTTCTTCATTTGCAAACGCAAGACGTGCAAGCTTATAGACATTCTTAACATCCTGAGCAGACTGCGTAAACGAAATAATATAGCGACGAGCAGCGTTAATGCCGTTCTTCTTCTGAATTGATCCAATGGAGCGGAAGGTATCTAGCACCTCCTGCGTCATAGCATCAAGTTTGGCGGGTTTCTCGGCAGTTGATGGGTGTGTCTCAATATCTGCGAGTGCGCGCTTGTGCACCAAAGA
>JAGZNE010000135.1:0-1081 GCA_018363825.1 Atopobium sp.
GGTACAAGTTGGAAAGATATGGGAGGCATTATGCGCGCTTTTGACATTGAGCAACGCTGGCCCGAATTATTCCAAAATCTTGATGAGCGGCAACGACTCGGCGTGCGCAACACGCTTGCCGCATTGTGGCACGAGGGCTTCGAGGCAACCAGGCAAGATGTCGAAAACCTTACCAACTACGCCGCGGGTATTATTGCCGCTAACGAATACAGGGCTAGAGCACACGCAACGGTAGGCGTGTACCACGGAAGTGAGGAAGCATTATGAGCGTGTCAACACAACCGCCTTTAGTATCTCAGGCCGCAGTACGCGAGGCCATAGCATTTGCAGATACTGCGCTTGCTCTAGCTGGCCACACCGTTACTGACGCCTACATTAGAGATTTGCTCGAGCAGTGTTTATCTGGACAAATCAGCGACACTGAATACCTCGCCCAAGCTATCCAGCACATCCGCCGCACACAGTGATCGGACAACGTTACTACTCATGGGATGACTACTGCATTCCAGGAACGACCACCCTGAGAAATAAATTCGTGACGGCAACCCACCCCTTTGGGGAGCCTGATGCGAAGAAGCCGCGAACAAAAAGGGAAACCGTAGCTGTGTCGAGGTAAAGACGCTAACACGGTTACGGACAGGGAATGCAATAAGCCTTGCTGGATATGCGGAAACCCCTGCTCTCGCAGGGGCTTCCGCCAGGTGGGCCCACCGAGAATCGAATCCGCGACTCGCGAGCCTTAATATCATGATCCACCTGATCGGTGTAGCGGAACTCAATTTTTAACCGAAGGTACCAGCAACGTTTGTGATACCAGCGTTATCGGTATTACAGGTTCCTCTACACCTGGGCACTAAGTCACCAACCCAGACACTTCAGAACACTGCCAGGTTATTGACCGTATATGAACAGGATCAGACTCATACGCGTGTTCAGTCGCACCTGTTGACGGTAGAGTCTTACGCGATTTCAACGTTCTCGTTTGCAGATTCCCTAGTTACCATGAAGAAACCCGGACCAACCAGCAGAGCCACTACAAACAATGCCGACACAAGAAACGCCGGACTAGTCAGCGCATTCA
>JAGZNE010000136.1:0-1074 GCA_018363825.1 Atopobium sp.
CTTCAAGGCTTCTGCACGAGCAATAATTTCTTCCTTGACGCGCTTCGCCTGTCCTTGACGCTCATCGAGCTCAGAGAAGTACTGCCGACGACGACGATCAAATTGCGTACGAGTCGCAGAGAAGCGCTTCCACAGCTCGTCTTCTGCGGCTTTGTCCAAGCGCGGTCCACGACGCTGGAGCTGCTTCCACTCTTCAAGCAGATCGCGCAGGACCTGTCCCGATTGCTTCCAGTGAATCTTGCTGGACTCTTTAGCAAGGATCGCCTCCGCGCGCTCAACAAGAGCAGTGCGCTCTTCCAGAGCGTGTTCCTTTGCGAGGCGACGTTCTTCCTTCGCTTCTTCCTTACGAGCCTGCGCCCTTTCCTCTACGGCTTGGACGCGGGCACGCAGTGCCGGAAGATCGCCAATAGCATTTGGCTGTTCAACTGCTTCCTTGAGGGTGGCAAGAGTCTGGTCGATCTCCTTCGGCCCAAGGCTTGCCAAACGGTCTTCAAAGAGTTTAATCGTTGCTTCAAGGTCCGCGTAGCGACGCGTGTAAAGCGCGAAAGGATCCGATGGAAGGCCCTCGGGGAAGGATCCGATCATTCGCTCAGTATCACCGTCTTGAACCCACACATTTCCCTGGGAATCAATTCGACCAAAATCGATCGAATGCTCGGTCGTTCCGGCCGGTTCGACAGTACGTGCAGCGGCGACTTCAGGCTCAGTGGCCTGGGTTTCAGGCGAAGTAGTCACGATATTCCTTCGAGGTTGGGACAGTTTCCCATCCGACGCGATGCATGGATTTTCCACACAGGCATACCTTCAGCGGTACATGCTCCATCCTAAAGGAAAAGACCGCCAATCTCATAAAAAATAGGGTGACGTCTCACGAGGATGCCTCAAAATGAGACAGCGTTACTAATTAGCGGAGGTCGAAACACGTACCGCCTCAAACACTCCATCCACACGCCGGAGCGCGGCAAGAACCGCATTCAAATGGCTCATTTCAGCCAAATGAAAGCTGAATCGCGCAGTTGCCACCTGGTCTCGCGTTGAAACGGTAGACGCAGAGACAATATTGACTCGATATTC
>JAGZNE010000063.1:0-8690 GCA_018363825.1 Atopobium sp.
TCAACGAGCCAACCGCAGCAGCTCTTGCTTACGGTCTGGACAAGAAGGACCAGGACCACAAGGTTCTTGTCTTCGACCTCGGTGGCGGCACCTTCGACGTCTCCCTGCTTGATCTTGCAGACGGCGTTGTTGAGGTTCTTGCAACTAACGGCGACAACCACCTGGGCGGCGATGACTGGGATCAGCGCGTTATCGACTGGCTTGCAGACAAGTTCAACTCCGATAACGGCATTGACCTCCGCAAGGACCCAATGGCACTTCAGCGCCTCAAGGAGGCTGCAGAGAACGCCAAGAAGGAGCTCTCCAGCGCTCAGCAGGCACAGATCAACCTGCCATTCATCACCGCAGACGCATCTGGTCCTAAGCACCTTGACTACACTCTGACTCGTGCAGAGTTTGAGCGCATCACTCGCGATCTTCTCGACCGCTGCAAGGCTCCTGTAACCAAGGCACTCCAGGACGCAGGCCTTCAGCTCTCCGACGTTAGCGAGGTCATTCTGGTTGGCGGCTCCACTCGTATGCCAGCTGTTCAGGATCTGGTCAAGAGCATGACCGGCAAGCAGCCTAACATGTCCGTCAACCCAGACGAGGTTGTTGCAGACGGCGCAGCTGTTCAGGGCGGCGTTCTTACCGGCGATGTCTCCGGCATCCTGCTGCTGGACGTAACCCCACTGTCCCTGGGCGTTGAGACCCTCGGCGGCGTTGTTGACAAGGTCATCGACCGCAACACCACCATCCCAACTTCCAGCACAAAGGTTTACTCCACCGCAGCTGACAACCAGACCTCCGTTGAGATCCACGTCCTCCAGGGCGAGCGCGAGATGGCTTCTGACAACAAGAGCCTTGGTAAGTTCAATCTTACCGGTATTCCTGCTGCTCAGCGTGGTATCCCTCAGATTGAGGTTACCTTTGACATCGACGCAAACGGCATCCTGAAGGTCACCGCTAAGGACAAGGCAACCGACAAGTCCCAGGAGATCACCATTTCTGGCTCTACCGCTCTGTCCGACGAGGAAGTTGACCGCATGGTCAAGGACGCAGAGTCCCACGCTGAGGAAGACAAGAAGCGTAAGGACGAGATTGAGGTCCGCAACCAGGTAGATTCCCTGGCATACAGCACTGAGCAGACTGTTAAAGACCTTGGCGATAAGGTCCCTGAGGATCAGAAGAAGGCTGTTGAAGAGGCTGTTGCTGAGGCAAAGACCGCGCTTGATGGCACCGACATCGAGGCAATCAAGAAGGCTGGCGAGAAACTCACCGAGGTTGGTCAGAAGCTCGCAGAGATTGTCTACGCAGACGCTCAGGCTCAGACCGCAGGCAACAATGGCGCAGCAAGCAACCCTTCTGAGCCAGACGTTGTTGATGCAGACTACGAGGTTGTCGACGACGATAAGAACCAGAACTAATCTGAGTTTCTCGGCATATGCGCTTGGTAACTTGGTGCAGTAGCTGGCAGACAATGTGATATGACTCGGAGGCGGCTGGCGGAAACGTTTAGCCGCCTTCTACACATAGGGAGGTGATGGCAGTGGCAACAGCAGATCAGAACAAGGTTGGCACTACCTTTGATAACGAGAATAACGGTGATGAAACCGTAGGCGCCGTCGGCGTTGTGGGGGATGACTCCGCAAGTCAGACGCTTGACGGCAACGCGGCCGCTGCCAATGGAGCAGCTGGTGCAGGTCGTCCGATGACCGAAGAAGAGATGATTGCAGAGGCAATTCGTCGCGGAGAAGAGACGGCTGAGGCAGAGATTGCTGCCGACGCTCAACGCGCAGCTCAGGAGCGTGACCGTCTGCAGAACGAGCTGGACTCAGTCTCCGACAAGATTGAGGCAGCAAAGCAGCAGGCAGCTGAGGCAAATGATCGCTTCCTGCGTCTGCAGGCTGACTGGGATAACTATCGCCGTCGTACCGCTCAGGAGCGCCTTGATGAGCGTCAGCGCGCAACAGAGAAGCTGGTAGTTGACCTTCTCCCTGTTATTGATGACCTGGAGCGCGCAATTGAGCACGCGGACAACCTGACTGACCCTGCGGCCAAGCAGTTTGTTGAGGGTGTCTCCGCGGTATGCAATAAGCTTGTGAGCGTTCTGAACAAAGAGGGCGTTGAGGTAGTCAACCCTGTGGGCGAGGCCTTTGACCCTCTTTCTCACCAGGCAGTGAGCCAGGTTGAGGACACCGAGGCGTATGATGAGACCGTTGCTCAGGTGTACCAAAAGGGCTATCGCATGGGCGGCAAGGACATTCGTACTGCGATGGTTGTTGTTACCCACGGCGGCCCAAAGCGCCCAGCGGAGCCTGAAGCTGCAGACGGCGCAGCAGCAGACAGTGCAAATGATACAACTTCGAACGGTGTAGCTGAGTAAGACAGAGTAGTTTTAGAGAGGAGGCCGTGCTGAATGGCAGGTAGTAAGACTTTTTATGATGTTCTTGGCGTGAAGCGCGACGCCTCGAAGTCTGATATTCAAAAAGCGTTTAGAAAACTTGCAGCTAAATACCATCCTGATAGGGGTGGCGATGAGGCCAAGTTCAAAGAGATCTCGGAAGCGTACAACACGCTCTCTGATGATAAAAAGCGCCAGGAGTATGATCAAATGCTCGCATTTGGCGGTATTCCTGGAGGTGGATTTGGTGGTCGCCAGGGTGGGTTCACCTATACCACCAACGTAAACGGCGCTAATTTTGCCGATTTCTTTAGCGGCTTTGGTGGCGGCGCAGGCGCGGGAGCTGGCGGCTTTGACTTTGCCGATATTTTTGGCGGGCGAGCAAACCGTCCAGTTGCAGGCAGCGACCTTACTATGTCCGTAAACGTATCGTTTGACGAGGCGTTTAAGGGAACTTCTCGCAAGGCAACGTATCGCGTGCCTTCAACTGGTGAGGAGCAGTCGCTGACCATTAAGGTGCCGGCCGGCGCTTACGACGGTATGAAGCTGCGCTACAAGAAGCACGGCGAGTACGGCGTTAACGGCGGACCAAGAGGCAACCTTGTGGTTACCATCAATGTTGCAGCTCATCCGGTCTTCTCGCGAGATGGCGCTGACGTGCGCATGAAGCTGCCAGTAAGCATCTACGAGGCAGCTTTGGGTACTTCGGTTGACGTGCCAACGCCCGATGGAACTACGGTGCGACTCAAGGTTCCTGCAGGTACGCAGAGCGGAAAGACGTTTAGGTTCAAGAACCTGGGCGCTCCTCGCGTAAAGGATCCTGCAACTCGCGGCGCGCTGTATGTTTCGGTGGACGTTAAGGTTCCAACAAAACTTTCCAAGAAGGAGCGAGATGCTCTTCAGGCGCTGCTTGACGCCGATGAGCGCAGCTACCGAGAGGAGCGGTAATGGCTCGAAAGAAGGATGACGGTCGTAACAAGCCGCTCTACATGATTAGCGTTGCGGCCGAGCTCACGGGCATGCATCCGCAGACGCTGCGCGTGTACGAGCAGAAGGGCCTGATTAACCCCGGCCGTTCCAGGGGCAACACGCGCCTGTACTCTCGCGCGGACATTGACCGCCTCAATCTTGTCTCAAAGCTGACAGACGAGGGCATCAACCTTGCTGGCGTTGTGCGCATTTTGGACATGCGTGAACGAGCTCTCGAGAAGGACGATCTTATCGATGAACTGCGTGAACGCATTCGCGTGCTTGAGGATGAGCTCCACGAGTATCACATGCGCGAGCGCATCACCTCGCTTGTTCGTTATAGCGAGACCAGCCCAGAGATGGTGATGCAGCGACTACTTGGTATGCCAAGCTCCGCTCCTTCTGACGCCAACGCCGAGGGCGACCCGACGCAGCCAAAGGAATTGTAAGACGACGAGGCAAATGCTACTAGTAAGATGACCAGCTCTTCACGCGCGTATGTGGGGAGCTGGTTTTTTGTTTGGTTACCATTTACCGAATACCGAATACCGAATACCGAATACCGAATACCGAATACCGAATACCGAATACCGAATACCGAATACCACATGCAGTCATAACCTTTTTAAAACGAAATCTCTTTTAAGGGAGATGGCATGCTTAAATACCTTTACGCTCAACAAAAGAGCAAACTAATATTCTTTGTAGTCTTCTCTCTTCTAAGTAGTTTGTTCGAAATTGCACTTTCATTTGTAATGCTTCAATCCGTTAATCTTGCTATGGATGGCAATTTGTCGGATGCACTGAACGATGGGCTCTGGTTTGGCCTCTATATATTCTGCTATTTTATTGTCGACTTAATTTGCAGGCGTTTGCGCTGGTCAGTTATACAGGGCTGTCAAACGCATCTGCGTGATGAGCTGATAAAAAAGATATTCAATCGCTCAATTCCTGAGTTTCACTCATTCAATACAAGTCATTGGCTCTCAATCCTTACTAACGATCTTGATTTACTTGAGGAAACATACTTCCGCGTCTTTATTGATCTCTTGATAGATGTCTTCTCTGGTGTAGTAAGCCTAATACTCTTGCTGTTTATTTCGCCGTGGCTCGTACTGTTCATTTTATGCATGATAGCTGTTCAGATGTTTGTTCCCAACACAATGTCCGGAATCATTTCTAATAAACGAAAAGCACAATCTGAGTCAGCTGAGCATTTTATTGCTACAGCAAATGAGCACCTTGAAGGGTTTGATTTGCTTAGAAGCTTTCACCTAACAGAGGCCTCACGGGTTGCCATGAGCAGCGCGAATCAAGCTTGGGAGAAGCAGAAATTTGGTGCTCGGTACTTTAGTTCTTTAGCTCGCTTACTTTCATTTACTGTGGGTCAAATTATTTACATTGGAATTTATTTTATTGGCGCCATTCTTACCCTTAATGGATTGATGACAGTAGGAATGATGGTGGCCGCATCTCAGCTTGTTGTCTACATAGCAAATCCCATTCAGAACATAAGTGATTCAATTACTGATATGAGAAGCGCAAAAGAGATAATTACTAAAATACAAACGCTTCTTAATGAAGTCCCAGCTACAGAAAGTGGGGCAGAAAATACCCCTGAGCGTTTTGCAAATCTAACGGTCAATCATGTTTCGTATGGCTATGACAAGGACAAATTAGTTTTATCGGATATTAGTTTTACTTTGGAACGTGGCGGAAAGTATCTACTAGAAGGAAGTTCGGGAAGCGGAAAGACAACACTAATCAAGCTGCTAACAGATGCTCTGAGTCCAGATAGCGGAGATATTTGCTTGGATGGCGTGCCAATCAAGCAATTCAAAAGTGAGCAATACGCTCGATTTATAATCCCTTGCTCTCAGCAAACATTCATTTTTAATGCGACTATCAGGGATAACGTTACGCTGTTTTGCCATGACTTTACTGATGAAGAAATTATTGACGCTATTACGAAATCGGGCTTTTCTGAGATTCTTACCAGATATTCAGACGGAATTAATCATGTGATTGATCAAGCCGGAAGCAGTCTTTCTGGTGGAGAACGACAAAGGCTTGCTCTTGCACGAATCTTTTTGTTTAAGCCACAAATTGTGATTTATGACGAGAGCTTTGCTCATTTGGATGCCGACTCAGTTCAGGACCTCATTGATTTGATCTTAAAAGATAAGGAAAGAACCGTTATTATGACGTCTCATCAAGTGACCCCTGAAATAAGAAATCGCTTCAAGTCTCTTGTTTTAAAAGATGGAAACATCCACTCAGAATCCGTTTAGCTTTTGCTTCTTTACCTAGTTGTAATACATGAATACAATGATATAACTAGGTAAAGGAGTGTCCATGGATAGCATTGTAACTGCTCGTATTCCTGTTGAAGTCAAAAATCAGGTTTCCGAGATTCTTGAATCGCTTGGGTCAAACACCACTCAGCTGATTAATGCAGCTTTTGAATATGTGCTGGTGACAGGCAGGCTTCCTGATGCTCATGAAGGTGCTTCGCTGGAATCTTCTGCCAAAGGGGCTTCTCGCCAATTGAGCGAGAAGGACAAAGAGCAGCTTGCGTCACTTTTTGGAAAGATATCAGTTCCTGCGCCAGCGTCGTTTTGGAATGATTTAGGCGATAGCACCTACAAAGAGGCAATCAGCGAGTGGAGGTCAAGTGACTATGAAGCTCTTGATTGACACTAATGTTTTGCTGGACGTCTTTTTGTGTAGGGAACAGTTTGTTGCTGATGCAAAAAAGCTTTTCATAATGAAGCAGTTTAGGGACGCTGAGTTGTGGATAGCAGCCCAGTCATATACAGATCTCTATTATGTGGGTGCTAAGGCTCACGGCTCTGCTCGTATGCAAGAAATCCTTAAAGAAGTATCTCCACTGCTTAACATATGCTCTATTGATGGAGCGGATATTTCAAATGCACTGTCTGAGCAGTGGGAAGACTTTGAAGACTGCCTTATTTGGCGCGCTGGTAAGAAGATAAAGGCAGATTATATCGTCACAAGAAATACGGCAGATTTTGTTCGCTCGGATATACCAGTGCTTACACCTGCCAAGTTTTTCTCGACAATAGAAGCTAAGCAAAATCTTGTCTATGAAGAGGCTGAATTTTAGAAGTAATAAGGCGCGGGGTAGGGCTGAAAAAGTTCAAAGCTGGGTAACGCAAAAGCTCAGCATAGTGCGATAAGAAAATCTACTACAAACACACTTAGATATGTATTAAAAGTCGTGCTTGGGGGTATATAGAATCCGATGAAGATTCAGTCCCCGGCACGATTTTGTTTGGGGTAGGAGGGTGATTTTATGAGACTAGATAAATGGGCCGTAACCGCCCAGGAAGCACTGCAGGCAGCTCTTGGTATTGCTGGTGATGTAGAGGCTTCCGAGGTTGCACCAACGCACCTGCTCAAGGCGCTGCTGGACAGCAATGAGCGCAACCTGCGTTCTATCTTGGAGAAGATTGGCGCAGATTCTGACACCATTGCCACGCAGGTAGACCAGGCAATTTCCAAGGCTCCAAAAGTAAGCGGAGCACAGATTGGCATTGGCAACGACCTTCTCAAGGTTATCAATGAGGCCGAGAAACTTGCCACTAAGCTGGGAGATTCCTACGTTACCTCTGAGCACCTGCTCACTGCGCTGGCAAATGACAACACCGACGCAGGCAGGATTCTTCGCGATGCCGGCGTTACCGCTAAGCGTGTGGAAGAGGTCTACAACGACCTTCGTGGTGATGAGCGCGTAACCTCTCAGGATGCAAAGCCGCAGTTCGAGGCGTTGGAGCAGTACGGTCGTAACGTGACCGACCTTGCTCGTCAGGGAAAGCTTGATCCAGTTATTGGCCGCGTCGAAGAGATTCGTCGCACCATTCAGGTTCTGAGCCGTCGCACCAAGAACAACCCTGTTCTTATCGGCGAGCCTGGTGTTGGTAAGACCGCAATCGTGGAAGGCCTGGCAGAGCGCATTGTTTCTGGCGACGTTCCAAGTACCCTGCGCGACAAAGAGCTTGTTGAGCTTGATATGTCCGCCCTGGTAGCAGGTGCAAAGTACCGCGGTGAGTTTGAGGACCGCCTGAAGAGCGTGGTAAAAGAGGTGGCCAAGTCTAACGGCCAGATTATCCTCTTCATTGACGAGCTTCACACCATCGTGGGCGCTGGCGCGTCTGAGGGTTCCATGGACGCTGGCAACATCTTGAAGCCAGCACTTGCCCGTGGCGAGCTTCGCGCAATTGGTGCCACTACGTTGGATGAATACCGCAAGTACATCGAGAAGGATGCTGCTCTTGCACGCCGTTTCCAGACCGTACTTGTCTCCGAGCCTTCTGTTGAAGACACCATTTCTATTCTGCGTGGCCTTAAGGAGAAGTACGAGCAGCACCACCGCGTTCGTATTACGGACTCCGCCCTGGTTGCAGCAGCGGACCTCTCTAACCGCTACATTTCTGACCGATTCTTGCCAGATAAGGCAATTGACCTGGTAGATGAGGCAGCGTCAAGGCTGCGTATGGAGCTTGATTCCATGCCATCAGAGATTGATGCGGTTGATCGTCAGCTTACTCAGATGCAGATTGAGGAGCAGGCCCTGATGAAGGAGGAGGACGCTGCTTCTCAGGAGCGCCTGGAGAACCTTCGCGCAGAGATTGCCACAACGCAGGAGAAGCTTGATGGCATGAAGGCCAACTGGCAGAATGAGCGCGGGGCAATTGACCTGGTACAGGACTTGAAGTCTCAGATTGAGGACGCAAAGACACAGATGGAGCGCGTGACCCGCGAGGGTGATTTGGCGCAGGCATCCGAGCTTCGTTACAGCACCATTCCAGAGCTTGAGCGTAAATATGATGAGGCAGAAAAAGCCCTTCTCGCCAAGCAGGAAGACGGCGGAATCCTCAAGGAAGAGGTCACCACGGACGAGATTGCCGAGGTAGTTTCTTCATGGACCGGCGTTCCTGTATCCAAGATGATGCAGGGCGAGATGGACAAGCTCAAGAACCTTGAGGACCAGCTTCATCTGCGCGTTATTGGTCAGGACGATGCTGTTTCCGCAGTTGCTGCAGCAGTCCGTCGTTCTCGCGCAGGTCTGGCAGATCCAAACAAGCCTCTGGGCAGCTTCTTCTTCCTGGGCCCAACCGGCGTGGGTAAGACCGAGCTGGCAAAGGCGCTGGCAGAGCTGCTGTTTGACGACGAGCGCTCGCTGGTCCGCATTGATATGTCTGAGTACATGGAGAAGTTCTCGGTCCAGCGACTCATTGGCGCACCTCCTGGATACGTGGGCTATGACGAGGGCGGCCAGCTCACCGAGGCAGTTCGCAGGCATCCATACTCCGTC
>JAGZNE010000064.1:0-8675 GCA_018363825.1 Atopobium sp.
GGCGAGAATACCTTTGAGCTCGCAAAATTTGAAGCAGGCGGTCTTACGTTTGGCGTCGCTTTTACCTACGACGATCTTGACGCGTGGCAAGATGTTGACGACTCGTTAGATGCTGTCATTTACTTGCCGTATTTTGGCTTTGCTGTTGATGATTCGTCGTCCGCCATGGGCATGGCGGTGGCAGAAAGCCGCTATCTGGGAGATGTCGAGGAGTTTGATAGCTGGCTTATCGCTGCAAACGCTGTTGGCGCCTATGGTAACCAGGTGTTTTGTGGTTCAAGCTTCTTCTTGTCTCCTTCAGGAGATTTAGTCAAACAAGCAGCGTCTTTCTCAGAAGACATGGTTGTCTGCGAGGTTGACCAAGATACTATTGAAAACTTTGATAGAGAAGATACTGCGGGTGTCTATAACAGCGCGCTTACTACCTGGGGTGTATTAGCTACAGGAGTGCGAGACTACACGGTAAAGTCGGGCTTTGACGGCGTGTTTATTGCAGTTGACGGTTCGCTCAATTCTCTTGTCACCGTTGCGCTTGCCTCAGACGCTTTAGGTCCTATGCGCGTCCACGTACTGTTGCTTCCAAACAAAGATTCTCGAGCAACAAGCGCTGCGGAGTTGCTTACCGCAAGACTTCGGGTTAATAAAGTTACTGTGGATAGCACGGTTTTCTCGACATTGACCGATACAAAATTGGTGAGTGCATACGGCTATGCATACGCTGACCAGCACAATTATTTGACGCTTGAGACTGCCGATAAGACCATCCTTGCGCTCAAAGGAACAGAGATTTCTAGTGCGCATTCTCTGTGGCCTCTTGGTGATATGTATCATGCAGATATTGTTGACCTTGCAAGGGTAAGAAATACCTTCTCGCCAGCTATTGACCATGCAGTTCTCGAGAATATCTC
Source organism: Atopobium sp. (assembly GCA_018363825.1). Taxonomy (GTDB): domain Bacteria; phylum Actinomycetota; class Coriobacteriia; order Coriobacteriales; family Atopobiaceae; genus Lancefieldella. The sequence continues at coordinate 909 of JAGZNE010000064.1, forward strand.
TGAGGTTGTAACTGATGGGCTAGAAAATGCCGCGTCGACGCCTCAAGAACGCATCGAGTTTGTTGATTACGTGCTTACCAGCTATCTTGAGTGGAATAAGAGCATTTCTGCCATTGTGGAAGAAATGGGAAAGGTTGACGAGGTCAAAGCAATTATTTCTATGCTTCACGCTCGCCAAAAAGACCGCAGAAACACCACTGAGGTTCTGGAAATGTCTTCAAAGAGTCTCACAAACGCTCAAATTCCACACGCATCAGTCTGGCAAGACAGAATTAGAGATACAAAGGCTTCAGAATCTGAGCTGGTAGAATCACTGCGCAATTCTTTGCGAGAAATTCAGGGGACTTCTATGCATCTGCCTGAGTTGTCAGTTGATCCAGCGGAGGCTCAGGAGGGCTTTAAGGATATGCTGGAGCTTTTAAAAGAGCTGGCACAAGAATCTGATGCACAAATTGGCATGGTTGACCCCAAAATGTGGAGAGGCCCTTTCTCAGAAAATTAGTTGCATCGTTTGCGCATACTCTGTGATAATATAGAACGAACGTTCTATATTAGGAGGTGCAATGGTAATTCTTGGAATAGACCCTGGTCTTGCTCACACTGGATGGGGAATTGTAGAGACAAGGGGTTCTGAATGCCGTGCACGCGCCTATGGATGCATAACTACAACCGCAGATGAACCAATAGATATGCGCTTGGGAAGAATCTATAACCAGATTGTTGAGGTTATAGATAAGTTTTCACCAGAAGCTCTTTCTATTGAGAGCATTTACTTTGGACAAAACGTTAAATCTGCTATTCCTACTGCACATGCTCGCGGTGCTGCTATTGTCGCTTGTTCTAAAGCAGGTCTTACGGTTGGAGAATATACTCCAATGCAGATAAAGCAGGCTGTTGTTGGTACAGGAGCTGCTGATAAACAGCAGGTTATGTATATGGTTCAAAACATATTGTGCTTGGACCATCAGCCTCATCCAGATCACGCGGCTGACGCTTTAGCTGCTGCAGTTTGTCACGCTAATCTTGTAAGAACCACCTCGCTTGGAAAGGGAAGAATACAACTATGATTGTCCAGCTTACGGGCACACTTGTATCCGTTACACCTTCAGTAGCTGTTCTCGACGTCAATGGCGTTGGGTATGAGCTGGGTATCTCAGCTTCAACAGCTGCTGCGCTTCCACAAGCGGGTGAGGCGGGCGTTACCGTTTTAACTCGTATGGTAGTCAGAGAAGATTCAATGGAACTCTTTGGATTTGCTTCGCGAGAAGAACGTGCGCTCTTTGATCGCTTGCGTGCAATTTCTGGAGTTGGCCCTAAACTGGCTCTTTCTGTGCTTTCTACGTTTACTCCACAGCAACTTGCTGTGATTGTTGCCACTAACGATGGCAATCGTCTTAAGAGCGTCTCTGGTCTTGGTAAGAAGAAGGCAGAGCGCTTAGTAATTGAGCTTTCCGATGTGTTCGCAAAAGATGCAGAGCTCAAACAGCTTGTTGGCCTTACTTCTCCTGCAGACTTTGCTGCCATTCCAAAACCTGCTGTTACCTCAGTAGATTCAGAGGCTATTGAAGCTCTTCTTGGAATGGGCTTTACTTCTCAGGAAGCAACGCTTGCTCTTGAGGGCTATGAAGAGGCTGGTGCTATTACAATTGAAGCTGCTATTGGATATGCACTAAGGCGTTTGGGAAGTGGTAATTAATGTGGGAAGCAGATGCAGATAACTTATTTGAGTCGTCGTCTACTCCAGCTCCATTTCCAGGACACACTACTCAACGTGTAGTTTCTAGTGGACTTCAGGCAGAGGACCTGGAGCAAGATAGAAACTTGCGACCAAAAACTCTTGATGAGTATCTTGGTCAAGAGCGCGTTAAATCTAATCTCCGTGTTCTTATTGAGGCTGCAAAAAGTCGTAATGAGCCGCTTGATCACGTTATCTTTTCTGGCCCTCCAGGCCTTGGTAAAACAACGCTTGCAGGTGTTTTAGCAGGAGAAATGGGCTCAAAGCTTCATACAACCTCTGGCCCCGCAATTGAGCGAGCAGGAGATTTAGCAGCAATTCTCACCAATCTTGAAGAGGGAGATATCCTCTTTGTGGATGAGATTCACAGGCTTAATCACCAGGTTGAAGAAATTTTGTATCCAGCAATGGAAGACTTCTTCTTAGATATTGTTATTGGCAAAGGTCCTGCGGCAAGGTCAATCAGGCTCGATATTCCACGCTTTACTCTTGTAGCTGCAACAACAAGAACAGGACTTCTAACCGGTCCTTTGCGTGATCGTTTTGGTATTTCTTATCGTCTTGATTACTATACTGTTCCTGAGCTTCAGACTATTGTCATGCGCTCGGCAAACATCCTTGATGTAGAAGTTGATGAGCAGGGTGCTGCTGAAATTGCTTCTCGATCAAGAGGTACACCGCGTTTGGCAAACCGTCTGTTAAAACGCGTACGAGATTACGCACAAGTTAAAGCTGAAGGTACTATTACCTGGCAGGTAGCCTCAGAAGCGCTTTCATTCTTTGAGATTGATGAGCTTGGTCTAGATGTAATGGACGTGCGTGTTTTACGTGCGCTTTGTGAGACATTCAGAGGTCGTCCGGTTGGTCTCACAACCATTGCAAGTGCGGTCTCAGAGGATCCGTCTACACTTGAAGATGTTTATGAGCCATATCTTTTGCAGCAAGGGCTTATTATTAGAACACCTCAAGGTAGACAGGCAACGCATGCTGCATTTGATCACTTACGTATTCCTGTTCCTACTAACTAGTAGATTGGAACAAAATGCTTCAACGAGATTACATTTTGGAAGTAATCGATGACTTTACTTCAACGGTCACAGCAGGTTTGGGAAATGCTTTAGAGGCTCAAACTGAAGAGTCACTTGATGGGGTAGAGGCAGCTGTTGCAGAGCTCATTGATTTGAGTCCAGAGACTGCTCTTGCGCTTTCGCCAGACTCTCTTGTAACCATGATGTTGCTCTCCGGCGTAGCTGATTCAGTTGCAGAGTATGTGGTATATGCTCTCGACAGGCTCTCTCACGTTTATGAGCAACTAGGAGATGAGGATAAGGCTGGTCTCAGAAGACAGCAGGCCGTAGCGGTTGCACAGTCCTTCTCGGTAGATCAAAATGCTACTCCAGAGCAATTTAAGGATTTTGAAGCAAAGTATTTTGCGTAACCACGTTTTATAAGCTAACAAATAAACCCCAGCTCAATATGAGTTGGGGTTTATTGCTATAGAGCTTCATGTTTATTTGGATTACCAAATAACAATCTTAGTTCCATAAGGAATGTTGTCATAAACCCACTTAGCGTTTTCTGTTGCAAGACGTACGCAACCGTGGGAACCGTTGTATCCAAGCCTACCATCACGGACGGTATAACCGTCGGAGTTATAGAGAATGGAGTGAATAAGATACTCACCAGAAATGGTCGTGTAATACCAGCATCTAAAGCCAGACCCAAAGTAAAGACCCTTGTTACCTACGGTAAATTGACCATGAGGAGTCCACATGCCTGGTGCTCCTGTAGTGCACTGCCATTCGTACCAAACAACCCAGTTGCCGTGTGAGCCCCTATATACAGCAAAGCGATTGCCGGTAGTATCAATCTGGATGAGCCAGTTAGTAGCACTGTAATAGTTCTGCGCATAACGATACATGTCGGGGTAGTAGCAAGGCTGCTCCTCCATGGCGCCATCAGCAGCTGACCAATACAGTTTTCCACCCCAGGATACATAACCAGTTTGCATGGAACCATTATTACTGAGATAGTAGTCCTTGCCGTTATCTTTAATCCATCCGGTTTTCATCTTGCCGTCAGAATCAAGGAAGTACCAACTGCCCTTCGAATTAATCCAACCAGTTTGTTTTTCTCCATTGGAACTAAAATAATACCAAGTTCCATGAATATTAAGCCATCCATCTGCTGGTGCACCATTAGAAAGATAGTAAAAATCTTTATTGTTTTCTTTTATCCAACCTGTCTTAATTTTATGGTCAGCTCCAACATTAATGGTCAATCCTGGAAGATGTACCGTTCCTGTTGGCTGTGAACCGTCATCTGTAGAGAAGACTCCTTCGGGAGAAATGAATCCAGTCAGCACTCCATCTGGACCTGCCCAACGTTTTACGCCATTTGAAAGAGTAACCCATTCATTTTTTGCTAGACCATAGCTTTTATCAAAGTAGTAATTCTTTCCATCAATTGAATGCTCACCAATATAAGCAGCGTGATCAATGGAGTTCGGATTAAAATACCAGGTCTTATTGCCAGGAGTAGTAAACCATCCAGAGACAAGCGCGCCGCTAGATTGAGCCCAGGACAAATTTCCGTCTGGTAGGGACACCCAATTACTTGAAGTCATACCAGCATTTTCATCAACGTAATATGAACCGCTAGGAAGTTGGAAAAGTCCAGTTTTCATGCGATGAATTGAGTCTTCTGAATCAAAGTAAAACCATTTACCATTTGGGAAATGTTTCCAACCTGAATAGAATGAGCCATAAGAATCTACCCAAGACCATGAACCATCATCATTGTGAATCCAACTATTTCTAAGGATTCCATAGTTTTCATCGAAATGATAATATGTGCCGTCAATTTCGACGTTGCCAATAAGCGCTGGATGCTGTGGAACAGATGGATCAAAGTACCAAGTTCTACCATTTGGTGTGTTAAACCAACCAGAGGCAAGAGCGCCATTTTTTTGAGCCCAAGCCCACTCACGAGTTGGTAGTTGAATCCAACTGTTAGAAATCATACCTGCATATTCATCAATGTAATATGAGGTACCAGAAACCTGAATTGTTCCAATTAACATACGATGACGAGGTTCTTCTGGATCAAAATAGAACCACTTGCCGTTAGGCATATGCTTCCATCCAGAATAGTAAGTACCATCTTCAGTTGCCCATGACCAAGAACTTGCCGAACGATATACCCATCCATTTGTTACAAGTCCGTTTGTTGAATCAAAGTAATAAAACTTACCATCAATTTCAACTTCACCGAAGATTGCCTTATGCTGCGGGTCAGTTGGATCAAAATACCAAGTTTTTCCATTAGGTGTTGTGTACAAACCCTTGACTGCATTACCGCTAGCATCTACATAGTGCCAGCCAGAATCATCTTTAATCCACTGGCTTGTGACAAGTGTTCCATCTTCTTTGTAATAGTGGAATTGGCCGTTTTCTTGTCTCCATCCAGAAGACTGAGGGGTTGGCGAAGTATTCTCTGTTGGAACAGCAGGTGTCTGGTCTGTTGTTGGAGTTGTTGTTGGTGCTGCAGGTGAGGTAGGCTGAGAGTTTTCAGGTGCTGTAGGAGAAGTATTTTCAGATGTTGCAGTAGTTTCAGTTGTTACAGCAGGAGCATTTACTGCGGATGTATCAGCAGTCTCTGCAAAAGCAGGAGCAGCGTGGAGTCCGCAAAGTAGAGCTGTACTCAACGAAGCAATCGCAATAAGCTTCTGTGTAGAAGGTCTGTAGGAAAAACGCATCTTCTTCTCCATTGTTTTAACTCCAATAAATCCAGGTAATAAAGAGCAGTTCAAACTAATTTAGTGCTTATATGAGGTAAGCACTCCATCTGGTCCAGCCCAGCGTCTTACGCCATCGGAACGGGTAATCCATTGATTGCGAGCAAGACCATATCCTGCGTCAAAGTAATAGTCTTTACCATCAATAGTGTGTTCTCCAGTATAAGCAGGATGGCTTGGCTTTGCTGGGTCAAAGTACCAAGTCTTGCCATTTGGTGTGGTATACCATCCTGAAGCAAATGCGCCACTTGACTGTGCCCATGCCCAACCGCCTTCTGGGAGCTGTACCCAATTATTAGCAGTCATTCCAGCAGACTCATCAATATAATAAGTTCCACTAGAAGTTTGGATGACACCTACAAGCATACGGTGATAAGGGTCTTTTGGATCAAAGTAGAACCACTTGCCATTAGGCATATGCTTCCAACCTGAATATAAAGAGCCATCAGAGTTAGCCCAGGACCAAGAACCATCAGCTCTATGAATCCATCCATTTTTCAGAAGACCATAGCCTGAATCAAAATAATAAGATTGACCGTTAATTTCAGTCGCACCAATTATTGCAGGATGCTGCGGATCTGATGGATCAAAATACCAAGTTTTGCCATTTGGCGTGGTGTACCAACCAGAAGCAAATGCACCGCTCGACTGTGCCCAAGCCCAACCGCCATTAGGGAGCTGTACCCAATCGTTAGAAGTCATTCCATTATTTACGTCAACGTAATAAGATCCGCTGGAAATAGTGAAGACACCTTTCTTAAGCACAGGGAAGCTGTAAGTAGTGTAGACAAAATCCTTATTAATCATAGGGAATTCTGTTTCACCAAAATAGAACCACTTACCATTTGGCATGTGTTTCCAGCCAGAATAAACAGAGCCTACTGTTTCAATCCAAGCCCATTCACCATCATCACCACCACCGATCCAACCATGGGTAACGAGGCCATTACTGTGATCAAAGAAATAATATTTATCATCAATATCTATTCCGCCCATTACCACCCTATTGGAATGTTTTGGGTCGGCATACCAAGTTTTGCCATCTGGAGTTTTAAACCAGCCAGAGACAGCAGCGCCATCTGGACCAGCCCAATACCAAGCTTCTACACCATGGCCCATATTTACCCAAGAATTTCGTAAAAGTCCTGTCGAAGTATCAAAGAAGTACAGCTTTCCATCGACCGGAACTGATTTAGCAATAACCGGAGGACCCGACCTAAAATCTCTAGTTAAATACCAGGTTGTACCATTAGGAGCAGTAAACCATCCTTCAATAAAACGCCCATCAGCTCCGGCCCAGCTCCAACCTTTATCTGTTTTAACCCAATTGTTTTTTATCAAGCCGTTATCTTTATCTACGTAGTAGTAAACATATTGATTATCAGGCGTTTTTTGGTCAAAATAAATTAATCCATATCGAGCGTATGGAAAAAAATCTGAATTAAAATACCAGGTTTTACCATCAGGCGTAGTATAGAAACCAGATGCTGCAGCTCCAGTTTCATCTACATAATATTTATCATCGCCATAAGTAATCCACTGACTTTTTAGAATAGTTCCATCTTCAGTATAAAAATATACCTTTCCATCAACTTCTTTCAATTTTGGATAATTGGATTTAGAAGTTGATTCAGGGGCACTTACTGTGGATGTATCAGTAGTTTCTGCAAGAGCAGGAGTAGCATGGAGTCCACAAAGTAGAGCTGCACTCAACGAAGCAACCGCAATAAGCTTTTGCATTGAAGGCCTGCTGGACGAACATGTCTTCTTTTTCATTTGCATATCCTTTTTTGAAGGGATAACTTTCTATATAAATAATAGTTTGATGTGTCTGTTATTGTTCCCGTAAATTAATCCTATACAAATTCTCTATCTTCTATGAAAAAATGCTCAACTAATGAGATAAAAAACGTTTAATAGCAGATATATCCATAAATAAATGCTGGAAAACAGCTTGATTACCTGTGGCTCTTCCGGTAGATGGTGTGAAAATCTCCATGAGTGGTTTCTCGCCACATAAGTTGTTGATTAAGGTTATTATATTTCACGTGGCGAAACGTCACGGTATCGCGCTCCACAGGCGCAGTTTTGCCCTGCGGGGCTAAGAAAGAAAGGCACGAAATGGCTCAGGGTACTGTAAAGTGGTTTAATCCAGACAAGGGTTACGGCTTCATCTCTCGTGAGGATGGCGACGATCTGTTCGTACACTTCTCCGAGATTCAGATGGACGGTTTCA
>JAGZNE010000137.1:0-1055 GCA_018363825.1 Atopobium sp.
AGAAGGGGGAAGAGGCTGCTGTTGCAGAGGCCATTCAGCTTTACGCTGATGTTATGTCCAAGCGTGCTGAAGAAACGAACAAGGCTACTGACAACATTGGTAGAGTCTGGGATACGCTGAAGAAGAGTGCCTCTGATAACTTCCGGGATATTGGTATTACTGTCCGTGCCTGGGGAAATCAGGTGATCGATATCTTCAACCTGGTAGAAGCATCGATAAAAGACCTGTTTCTCAACATCACCTCGCTGGATGCCAAGTTCACAGGAACTGTTGCTAGTTGGGCAGAGAAGATACCCGGAGGCGGGGCATTAGCTAATTTCCTCGGCATGGATGTTGAGGCTATGAAAAAGGCCGGGGAGGAAGCTGACAAAGAGATCGCAGCGAACAAAAAACGCTACGATGAACTCTGGAAGCGGATCACTGCGCCTAATGCACAGGCAAGCTATGAGACCGAAGCACGAGGTGCCAGCGTTAAAGGGGATGGGGGCTCGAGTCGCGAATCGAGGGATGCAGTCTCGAAGCTTGCCGAAGACTCTGCCAAACAAACCAAAGAAGCCAAGGCGACTCTGGATGCTGGCGATCGCACACTGGAGAACTATCGTGCCCAGGCCAGAACCCTCACGGAAACGCTCGAAACCCTGCGTCAGACTGGTGATATTCACGCTAAAAATACCGAGTTCCGCAAACAGCAATCGCGATTTGCCGAACTGGACGAGGTCGCCAAAACCCGCGTGTTGACTGCGCAGGAGAAATCCCTTCTTTCGAGCCGTGAAGCCATTCTAAATGCCGCTAAGGTTGTTGACCAAAAGAATAAGGAAGTCGAGGCTCAGCAGAAGATTAACGGCCTGGCACAGCAGGCAAACAAGTATGTAACGCAGATGACTGAAAAGTCTGAGGCGTTACGTAGCGGGTCGGGTTTAAGCAGTCGTATGGCTCAGCGAATGACCGAAGAGGCGCAGCTTCGCCAAGGATGGATCAATGGTGGCGGAAAGCTAGAAGATGCAGGCTATGAGAAAGAGCTGGCAGCGCTTCGGAATTATTATGCCGAAGAGGAT
>JAGZNE010000138.1:0-1044 GCA_018363825.1 Atopobium sp.
CTGCTGCTTTACGGTAGATAATGCCACGACCGGGTCACCAGTAATCGTAGGTGAACTGGGTCATCTCCCTGCCGCGGGGCAAGACTTACGCTGCTATTGTGGACGCACCGGATGCCTCGAACAGTTCACTAGCGTACCCGCCCTGTGCAGCTTAGCTAAAGTTAGCAACCTTACCGAGTTTGCTCAAAAAGCCCAGGCAGGCGACCTCGAAACGGGAGATATTCTTCAACGCGCACTAACCTATCTTGCTCAAGGAATTGAATATGCAGCCCTCTTGTATAATCCGAAAACCATCGTTCTAGGTGGAGAACTCATAGACACCTTCCCGGCTCTGTCGAAGCAAATAGCAGCAGCAGTAGCTCCTCGCCTATTTCATAATCCCAAAATAGTAACCGCCAAGCTCGCTGATAGTGACGTTGCCTTAGGGGCAGTGGCAGCGGTTTATAACGAGTTGGCTGTAAGAAGACGAGAAGAGTCAATAGGTAAAATCTATGAGTAACCCTCAGACACTTTCAAACCGGCAACTACCATTTGCAGTAGTGACCAAACCGACCGGAGCTGCCTGTAACCTGGACTGTAAGTATTGTTTTTTCCTTTCTAAAGAGCTGCTGTACAACGCACGGCAGCAAACAATGAGCGAAGCGACTCTCGAACTGTATATTCAGCGTTTCCTGCAAGCCCAGCCTGATGGAAACGTAACTATGCTGTGGCAAGGCGGAGAACCGACGTTACGGGGTCTAGATTTTTATAAATTAGCTCTAAAACTTTGTGACAAATACCGACGCCCTGATCAAGTAGTTAAACACGCCCTGCAAACCAATGGCACTCTAATAAACGCTGAATGGGCAAGGTTTTTGTTCGATAACGATTTCCTGGTGGGAATCTCCCTTGACGGACCAGAAGAATATCATGACACCTATCGAGTCAACCGAGCTGGTCGCCCCACCCAAAAAATGGTGTTAAAAGGCTGGGAACACCTCCAGAACTACGGAGTCAAATGCAATATTTTATGCACCATACATCACGCTAACCAAGACCATGGCC
>JAGZNE010000139.1:0-1044 GCA_018363825.1 Atopobium sp.
TCGGTCGGCAGACGTGCGTTTTGGTGGCATTGACCTTAAGCCCGAGGACACGCTCTATCCATTGGGTGACAGAGTGCATCACTCGTTTGGCACTTGCTTCGCTTCTTACTGCTATGACGCAGTCGTCTGCGTATCGAACATAGCGCAGCCCCCGTCTGACCATTTCCTTATCTAGCTCGTTGAGCATCACATTGCTCAACAAGGGGGACAAATTGCCACCTTGGGGCGTGCCGAGGTCTGTGGCTTCGTAAAGACCATTCTCCATTACGCCCGATTGCAGATACTTGCGTATCAGACTTTCGGTGTCGGGGTCTTGGATGACGCGACCTACGTAACTCATCCATTTGTCTTGTGGAACATTGTCGAAGAACTTCTCCAAGTCTATGTCAACTATCCACTCCGCTCCCTCGTTGAGGTATTCCAAAAGCTTCTGCACGGCTTGCTCACAGCTCCTGCCAGGGCGGAAGCCGTAGCTGTTCTCTTGAAACTCTGCCTCGAAGATGGGCGTGAGGACTTGGACAATCGATTGTTGTAGGGTTCGGTCGACAACTGTCGGGATACCGAGTTTGCGTACGCCTCCGTTGGGCTTAGGTATCTCAACCCTCCGTACGGGGGCTGGCTTATACCTACGCTCTAGGATGGACTGCTTAATGCTCGTCCAATTGACGTTCATATAGTCGCGGAGTTCCTCGACTTTCATACCGTCTATACCCGAGGCGCCCTTGTTGCTCACAACGCGATTGAGTGCCTCGCGTACATTATTCTTGGCGAGTATCTGTTCGATTAGTTTCATCTTCCGTCTTTCTTAATTTCCGCTTCCGATGCTCGCGTGCTTAGCTCTATGTGGTCGATCGCATTGACGTTTTGACCGTCGCCACTCGTCAGCAATGTACATCGGAACATACATTCTTGATTGACGTTACGAATTATTCGGTCCTTCGCCTTGTTCTGCTCGAGAACGGCTACTTCGACCTCTGCTGACTCCTCGACATTCGTTGTTACTATCCTCTAGGACTGCCGAGGCCTCGCGGGATAATTCATACA
>JAGZNE010000065.1:0-8334 GCA_018363825.1 Atopobium sp.
TCGCTGGTGGCTTTGTCATGACTCTCGTACGAAACGAAACTCAGCGGCATAGTGCGGCACTCAAAATCGCAGGTCAGAACCCTGTCGTCCTACTCCCACTCAATGGTCGCAGGTGGCTTAGGAGTAATGTCATAGGCCACGCGGTTAACGCCAGCAACCTCACTGACAATACGGGAAGAAATGCGGGTCAGCAACTCATAAGGAAGCTTTGCCCAGTCAGCGGTCATAGCGTCGCTCGACTCAACGGCGCGCAGGATAACTGGACGAGCATACGTACGCTCGTCACCCATAACGCCAACGGACTTAATGTCGGGTAGCACGGCAAAGTACTGCCACACACTGTGCTCGGAGTTACGATCGCCTGTCTCGTCAAAGAGCTGGGCGTTGTAAGCGTCAATCTCTTCACGGACAATAGCGTCGGCGTTGCGGAGAATCTCAAGCTTTTCTGGGGTAACGTCGCCAATGATGCGGATAGCAAGGCCAGGACCTGGGAATGGTTGCCTGTAGACAAGGTTCTCTGGCAGGCCAAGCGAAACGCCCAGCGCACGGACCTCATCCTTGAAGAAGTGATCCAGGGGCTCAATCAGGTCAAAGTGAACGCCCTCGGGGAATGGAATCAGGTTGTGGTGGCTCTTGATAGTTGCCGCCTTGCCGCCGGTCTTACGAGCACCAGACTCAATAATGTCAGGGTAGATGGTGCCCTGCGCCAGGAACTGAACGCCGTCCAGCTTCTGAGCCTCGTCAAAGAAGACCTTCCAGAACTCGGTACCAATCAGGCGACGCTTCATCTCTGGCTCGGTAACGCCAGCTAGAAGCTCTGCGTAGCGCTCCTCTGCGTGAACGTGAATCAGAGGCACGTTAAACTGCTTGCGGAAGACCTGCTCAACCATCTCTGGCTCGCCCTTACGGAGCATGCCATGGTTAACAAACACGCAGGTCAGCTGATCGCCGATAGCGCGGTGAACAAGGGCTGCGACAACAGAAGAGTCAACGCCGCCGGAAAGCGCCAAAATAACGCGGCCATCGCCAACCTTCTGACGAATCTCCTCTACCTTCTGCTCAATGATGTTGTCCATGGTCCACGTCTTCTCAAAGCCACAGATATTGAACAGGAAGTTAGAAAGCATCTGGGAACCGCACTCGGTGTGGTTGACCTCTGGATGGAACTGAGTGGAATACAGGTTCTTAGCAGCGTTTTCCATAGCTGCAATAGGGCAAACGTCGGTAGAAGCGGTAACAGCAAAGCCCCCTGGGACCTCAGAGACAGCATCGCGGTGGCTCATCCAAACGGTCTGCTGCTCAGCGGTGCCGTCAAAAATGCGGCTCTCCCCCGCACGGGTCAGATGAGCTGGGCCATATTCGCCCTTCTCGGTGTGTCCAACCGTGCCGCCCAAAGTAACCGCCATAATCTGCTGTCCATAGCAGAAACCAAAGACAGGTAGGCCAAGCTCCAGGATCTCTGGGTCAATCTTTGGCGCGTCCTCCGCGTAAACGGAAGCAGGGCCGCCGGACAAAATAAGCGCAGATGGATTGAGCTCACGAAGCTCATCTGCGGAAATATCACAAGGAACAATCTCGGAGTAGACGTTAAGATCGCGCACGCGACGTGCAATTAACTGGCCGTACTGGGCACCAAAGTCTAGAACTGCAACAAACTGCTTGGGCCTGGACTCGCTCATGCATGACTCCGCTTCTCCGGTTTCCCGGTCACTCTTAGATTCTGCGCCAACGCAATGCCGCACGTATGGACACATATCTCTACCACGAATTTATTGCTATTAATAATACCTTCAACCAGCCAATAACACCACGAGAGATTGCGCGCGCCAAAAAGTCTTCTTATTCTGCGCAAACAAAAGACGGTAAAGTTCTATAATCTGACAAGAAATGCTACTAATTTCTAACAATTATAAAACACAAAATATGGCGAGAAGAGCAGGTCAAAGACACTATAACTTGAAATGTAATTGTTTTGTGACGACCAAAACTGGTAACAGTTTTTAAGTACCTATCTGCAATAATTTTCTCACGTTTGAAATACGAATTGGAGTTTGGTTTATGAAAAAAGTACTGGTCAGACTGGGTGCATTTCTTGTTCCTTTTATGATTGTTGTTACTTTTGTGGCAACATTCGCTTCGGCTGCAACTGTTTCACCGGTCCAAATTACCAGCATGTCTGTGGCTGATGATACCTATACACCAGTCAATGAGATTACCACTGATAATCTGTACCATATTACAATCAACTGGGAATCTACCGCTTCTACCGTGGCAGAAGGTGACTATTTTGATATTACCTTGCCCGATAAAGTCCAGTTCACAGCCACACAAAACACAACTCCAATTGAAGTTAAAGATCCTAACGGCGCAACCGTAGCTTGGGCTTACCCAACTCCAGCAGCAGGTAGCATCTACGGCGGTACCCTGCATGTTGTTTATACAGACTATGCAAACACCCACACTCAGATTAAGGGTACTTTCTCGCTCTCTGCACTCTATGACCGCGACGCCATCAACGCAGGTGATAACACCCACATTGACTTTGGCGTTAACGGCACCGCCGTTCCTCTCAACATGATTGTTCGACCAAAGAACACCATTGGCCAGGAGTGGCTCAACAAGTGGGGCGGTCCTGTTACCGGCACTGAGTCCGAGGTTCTTTGGTACGTTCGCCTTAACTACTCCGCAGCTAACATGACCGGCGTTGAGTTCTCTGACTCCATCTCTGATAGAAACGGTGGCGACCTGCCAGCATCGGTAACCTACATTACCAACTCTTTCCACCTCTATCGTGCAGACTTTGATGGAACGGGTAACTACAGCAACCTTCAGGAGGTCACCCTTACACATGGTGCAATTTCTATTTCATCTGACGGCCACTCCTACCACCTCAACCTGAGCGGCGTTGACTTCTCCCAGGGTCAGCGTTACCTCCTGCAGTATCGCACCACCTTTATCCCAGGTATGGCTCTGCATAACTATGGTGTGCTTACCAACGCTGGCGGTGCTCCAAGAAGTGAGATTGGCTTTACCTACTACTCTCCAAGCAACTCCGGCGGCGCAATCGGCAATCTTGTCGGCCGTATCCGCATCATCAAGGTTGACGCTGACAACGCAACTACCCAGCTTCCAGGCGCAACTTTTAAGGTAACAAGCGTTGCTAACCCAGCTGATTCTTGGACTCTTACTACAGGCGCCGATGGAACTGCAACCTCCGAGAGGCTCACTACCGGCTCCTACACCATCGAAGAGATCACCGCTCCAGATGGCTATGTGCGTGACGCTACGGTCTACACCGTAAACGTTGACAATCAGTCCGGCACTATCAAGATTATTGAGAACAAGAAGAACGCCCACACAGACATTCCTGTACAGAAAGTCTGGAATGGCGCAGAGGGCGGAGCAGTAACTGTTCACCTGCTTGCAAACGGCGTTGACACTGGTAAGACCCTTACCTTGAGCTCTGACAACAACTGGCAGGATTCCTTCACGGGTCTTGAGGCTTATGCTGCTGACGGCTCCGAGATTACCTACACCATCTCTGAGGACGAAGTAGCCGGCTACACCAGCCAGATTACTGGCGACGCAACTCAGGGCTTTGTAGTCACTAACACCCAGGTTCCTCCAACTCCAGAGAAACCTGCTAAGACTCGCAAGAAGTCCAACCTCCCCTACACCGGAGATACCTCTTCTGTTGCAGGCGTCCTCTTTGGATCTTTGGCAGCACTGGGCAGCGCAGTTGCACTTAAGCGTCGCAAGTAAGTCTGGCGCAAAGTAGTAGCAGCGCAGACGCGCAGCTTCACACAACGTTACAAGAACGTCTTGTCCTCGTGGCAAGGCGTTCTTTTTTGGCGAGAAAACCGTCTATTTTGCAAGGCTCCACAGAACTTCTCGCCTCCTTAATTGCATACAGAAAAATGACCTATTCGGAATCACGTATAAAAAGAGACTAATGTCCAGCATTTAGATTTATTAGGAGTAATATTTATCCATTTTTATTACGTTAAGCTGCACATAGTATGGAATGTTCGTTGTGAACAATTGTGAAGAACCTGTGAATTTAGCTGTACTTTATTTAAAAGGTATCAGAAAAAGAACCGATAAATTCCTTGTACCTGCATAAATATTTGAACTTTAAAAAAGCTATATAAATATATACAGAATCTCAAATAAATTCTCTTTGTAATAGGTGAAAATAGACGCATCTATTGTAAAGGAGTCCTGATGAACAAACGACTGTTTAAGCTGTTAAGTTTTGTCTTCATGCTGGTCCTGGCGCTTCCGCTTGCTGCAAAATCAGCTTTTGCTGAGACTGCAAGCACTGAAGCTGCTACAGGCACCCCTAAAGCGGTTGTCGCAACCATTACAGACTTTAGAGTTGAAGATCGTTTTGGCAATCCAACTACCGTTGTTAACAAGGCAAATGTGTATGCCATTGCTATGACGTGGGACGCCTCTGCAAACGCTAACGTAGAGCCGGGCGATTACTTTGACGTCACCCTCCCTAACGAGATGAGGTTTACCGCAGCTCATCCTGCGTCTACCTTTAACATCACCGATGCAGCAACCGGCGAGGTCATGGCAGTAGCTCACGTCACCCCTGGTACCGATGGTTTTGGTGGAAACATGCGTGTTGTCTTTACCGACTACGTTAACAACCACACTGACCTGCGCGGTACCGCTCGCCTTGGCTTTACCATTGATTCACAGCGCGTTCAGACAGGTACCGGTAAATCTTTTATCTTTACTGTCTCTGGCAGCCCTGTTCCTGTAACGTTTGACGTCACCGCTCCTGGCACCATTGGTACTGAGTACCTCTCCAAGTGGGGCAAGATTATCGATGGTAACGCTAACGAAATCCAGTGGACCGGCCGCATCAACTACTCTGGTGGTAACTTCCGCAACGTCCGTCTACACGACCAACTCCTTGACCAGGGCGGCGGAGATCTTCCTGCAGAGATTAGGTATGTTCCAAACACCTTTGAGCTCTGGAGCGCTCGCTTTGACGAGTACGGCTCAACCATCCCAGGAACCGCTACGCGCATCCCTATTACCCCAGGTATGCTCACCATTTCTCCTGATGGACAGTCGTTTGATCTTGACCTTTCTGGCATAGACCTCAGCAACGGTCAGAGCTTTAAGTTCACGTATCGCACCACGTACGTTCCAGGTGTTGCTCTGCGTAACCTCATCAAGATGTACTCCGATAACCCTGAGTACAGCTCCGATTGGGTATATCGCAACGCAACTTCCGGCGGAGAAGGTACTTCTACCCTCATCGCTCGTATCCGCATCGTCAAGGTGGATAAGAACGACCACAACACCAAGCTTGCGGGTGCAGTCTTTAAGGTAACCAGCACCACTGATCCAACCAAGACCTGGACCATTACCACTGGTGCAGATGGTACCGCTACCACCGAGAAGCTCCCTGCTGGCACCTACAACGTTCAGGAGATTACCGCTCCTGCTGGCTACCAGCTCAATACTGATACGTATAACCTCACCGTTTCTGCAACCACCGGCGTTATTAAGACCGTTGAGGACGAGAAGACCCCAACAGTTGATGTACAAGTTAACAAGACATGGGTAGGAACTGTCGGCGGTCCTGTTACCGTCAGGCTCTACAAAGACGGCGTTGCTAGCACCGAGACAGTCACTCTTGACCAGACCAATAACTGGGCTGCAACATTTAGCGGTCTTCTCCGCAACGATGCAACAGACGGTCACGTTATTGCTTACACCGTAGTAGAAGAGAACGTTCCTGCTGGATATACCAGCGCAGTCTCGGGCAACCAGACTGATGGCTTCACGGTTACCAACACCGAGATTCCACCAAACACTCCTACTACCACGCCTCCAAATACGCCACCAAACACCCCACCAGCAACTCCTCCATCAGAGACTCCAAAGAAGCCAAAGAAGAAGCAGCCTAAGCTTCCTGAGACTGGCGACTTCTCCGAGATTGCTCTTGTTGCAGTAGCTACCGTGGGCAGCGTTATTACAACGCTTGGCTATGCTCTGAAGGATCGTCGTAAGTAAGACAGCGTTGCGCAGTAAGTAACGCCATGAGCAAAAGTTGCTCGTACTTCTCGCGCCAAGCTCTATGAACTTCTCGCACACATCCCCGCTTCACACGTTGAAGCGGGGATTTTTTGTGGCAGGTTTGTTTCCTTACAGCACGAAATCGCAAAATTGCGTATAGTAGATGTTTGACAAAACGCATTGGGCAAAACGCAGATTAAACACAAAGGAGCCCCAATGGCCAGAAGGTCACATTCATCTCAGAATCACGGTCGCAACAGCCGCGATAGACGCGAAGATGCCTTTGAGTACGATACAGAGGACTTTGCACAGGACGATTATGACGCTTATGATCAGGGCGCATATCAGCCTCGTACACTGGGCAGCGTTCGTAGTGCAGGTGCAAGCTCTGCACGAAACAATCACGAATCTCACGGCTCCAGGTTTACGCGCGAGCCTTTGATTGGCCAGACCAACGTTGGCGACGAGTGGCCTGAAGAAGCTCCCGCTCAACAGCAAAAACACACCCACTTTGCTGCACATCGAGCAGGTGCGGTAAGCCACGCTCCTTCTCGTGCAGAAGGCGTTGGAGCATACTCCAAGAAGCGCCAAGGGTCTTCTCGCGGTCGTGGTCTGAAGATTTTTGCGGGCATCCTGGGAACGTTGCTGCTGGTAGCAGGCGTAGCGTTTGCTTGGTGGATGCTGGACACTAACTCAAAACTCCGCCAGGGCTTGGATGCAAACCTACAGGCAACGCTGGTTCAGGTTGCTCCATCCGACCCGTTCTACATGCTGCTTCTGGGCGTGGATAAGGACGAAGGGCGCGCGGAGAACTGGGGCGATTCCGACGCAAACTTCCGCGCAGACACTATCATCCTGGCTCGCGTAGACCCTAAGAACAAGAAGATCACCCTAATTTCCATCCCCCGAGATACTATGGTTGACCTGGGAGAACACGGAAAACAGAAGATTAACTCCGCATACAGCTATGGCGGCGCATCCGGAATGGTCGAGGCCGTTTCCAAGCTGGCAAACGTCAACATCTCGCACTATGCCGAAGTAGACTTTGAGTCGTTCACCAAGATTGTGGACTCTATCGGCGGCATTACGGTCAACCTGCCCGTTGCTGTTTCTGACATGCAATACTCGGGCATCGACCTTCCTGCCGGCGAGCAGCAGCTCAACGGCCAGCAAGCGCTTGGTCTTTCTCGCAGTCGCCACGCATACGACAACTACGGCGCAGGCGACTTCTACCGCGCAGCTAACCAGCGCATGATTTTGACGGCCATTGCCAAGAAAGTCCTGCAGCTGGACCCCGTTTCTATGTCGGGTGCCGTGTCCACCATGGCCGAGAGCGTGACTACTGACTTCAACGTTACCGATATTGTGGGACTGGCCATGTCATTCAGGGGCATGGATACATCCAAGGATATGTATTCCGCGCGTACGCCCACGACGTCCGAGCTCATTGATGACGTGTGGTATGAGATTGTCGATAAGAGCGCCTGGAAGACCATGATGGATCGCGTAAACCAGGCGCTGCCTCCTCTGGAGGATGCAAGTACCGACGAAACTGCAGGTATTGTTGGTACCGTTGCGGGCGACACTTCTTCGGCCGACAGCATCAAGCCTGACTACACCGGAGAAGTTGCCGTGCTCAACGGCACCGACGTTCAAGGGCTTGCAGCTCAGAAGGCTGGCATCCTGAAGACTAAGGGCTACACCGCTTACGCCGACAGCTCTCTGGAGCATCCAACCGACTCGATTATCATCTACGACGGCACGCGTACGGGCCTGGCAAAGGCCGTTGGCGTTGCAAAAGCGCTGGACATTCCTACCGCTAACATCAAGGCAAACGACGGCTCCTACCCAACTGACGTGGACATCACCGTGGTCCTGGGCACTGATCAGGCCCCAAAGCGCTAGCGGTCCGCGCGCCGACACGCGTGACTTAACGACACGCGGCGGCTCGCAACGCGCGACGCACAGCGTGTGACCCGCAACGGCGTGCGCCACACAGCGCACTACCCCACCCCACACAAAAACGGGCGAGAAGACCGATCTTCTCGCCCGTTTTACGTTTACCGTAAGCGGTTTTGTGGCTTAGACGTTAAAGCGGAAGTGCATGACGTCGCCGTCCTCGACCACGTACTCCTTGCCCTCGATGCGCAGCTTGCCTGCGGTCTTGCAGCCAGCCTCGCCTCCCAGCTCCACGTAATCGTTGTAGCTAGCAACCTCGGCCTTGATGAAGCCGCGCTCAAAGTCGGAGTGAATGACGCCAGCGGCCTCGGGAGCCTTAGCGCCAATGCGGAC
>JAGZNE010000140.1:0-1026 GCA_018363825.1 Atopobium sp.
GATGCAGCTATTCTGGACGCAGAGCTGGTACGTTCTGTTCCGCCGGCAGTTACGGCAGATACAGGCATAGATGTACTCACTCATGCCATTGAGGCGTTTGTATCCACAGGAGCAAATGATTTTACAGATGCTGCTGCCGAAAAGGCAATGAAGCTTGTCAGAAGCAATTTGTTAAAGGTCTATAAAAATCCTGATGATCTGCAGGCAAGACAGGAGATGCATAATGCGTCCTGCCTGGCGGGACTTGCTTTCAGCAACGCAGGATTGGGGCTGAACCATGGAATGGCGCACACACTTGGCGCACATTTCCACATTCCACACGGAAGAGCAAACGGTATTTTACTTCCCTATGTCATGGCATTCAACGCAGGCTGCCACGAACAACTGACACCGACTGCGGCGCGTTATGCCAGAATCGCCAGAGTGCTGAAGCTGGACGGCCCCAGTATCCGTCAGAGCGCATTCAGCGTTGTTCGTACCACAAAGCAATACATAAAGCAGCTTCATATTCCTGACAGTATTGAGGCAGCAGGTGTTTCCAGAGAAGATTTTGATGCAGCTTTAGACGAAATGGTGGAAGCAGCATATCAGGACGCCTGTACAAAAACGAATCCCAGAACATGCTCAAAGGAGGACATAAAAGGTGTGTTCTTAAGAGCTTATACAGGACGTCTGGTTTAAGGGAGAGGTTGTCATGTTTGAAGAAAAAAAAGAGAGAATTATACAGGAATTTGTTCCAGGTAAGCAGGTAACCCTGGCGCATGTGATTCCTCACCCTGTAGAAGCCCTGTATGGGAAAATGGGACTGATTGATGCAGAAGGTGCCATTGGGATTTTTACCATTACTCCCAGTGAGGCAGCTATTATTGCCGCAGATGTGGCGAGTAAGGCAGCAGATGTGAAAATCGGTTTTGTAGACCGGTTTAACGGCTCCCTGATTATCACCGGAGATGTATCCGGGGTAGAGGCAGCCCTGCACGATGTTATGAGCGTACTTTGCGACGCCATGGGATTTGCGCCTGCACC
>JAGZNE010000066.1:0-8257 GCA_018363825.1 Atopobium sp.
GTACCGTGACGCCGCGCTCCTTGAGCGCGTCACGCCACCCATTGGTGCGGGTGTTATCGGTCGGTCCTTCCGGGCGCCCCACATGGAACTGCTTAAGCATTGCCAGAATCACTTTTTCTTTGTCAGCAATCTGTGTTGGAGAGCCTAGGGCAACCTGCACACCATTGGTAAGCGTGACAGAGATTGCATCAACGCTACTAGCTGAGTAACTTACAATCTGTGACGTGAGCTCTGACGAGAACGTAGACTGATACTGCATAACCGCTTGAATTTCTGCGTCTGTTGCTGTGGTGCCTGCTACAGGAGAAACCGTTGCAGGAACATCGGTAATCAGCAGCTCACCTTCTGAGGTTGCCTTCTCAAGTGCAACGGTAGCGGTAGTTTTTCCTTCTGGCACGTTAAGCTGATCTGCCTCAAGCCAGACGTTATTCTCGCCCAAATACCATGCAACCGGACCAGAAGAAAGCGCCACTATGGCTGTAACCTTACGCTCTGTGATAGTAATGCGCAGCGTATTAGGGAACTGCCTCTCATACGTTGCAGAAGCTACCCAAGGGTCCTTCTGAAGTTCTTGGGTAATAAGGGATTCATCCATATTGAGCAGCGTTGTTCCCTCTTCTACTGCAATGAGCTTTTGAATTTGCTCGTTAGAGACGTGCTCTGTTGGCTCTACCTGAATGTTGGTAATAGCAAAGACTGAGGAAGAACGTAGAACGAGAAAAGCAATGCCAGCGAGAAGGGCGAGGCTAAGCAAAACGATAAAGGCCGTGCGTACTGCCTTAAACGATACCTTTCTGCTGTGTTTAATGCGCTCAGCACGAGCTTGAGCTGCAGTTTTTGTAGCGTTATTTGGCTTTTTGGCAGAAATCTTTTTAGCAGAAGGCTTGGCATCAGAAGCTGTAGCCTCAACCTTTGGCTTAGGCTTAAAGGCCTTACTCATAAAAGAAGGCTTAGTAGCCCCTGCCGTCTGAGCAGCACCAGACGATAAAGGCTCCCTTTTTGTGCCCTTACGGCGCGTTGTTTGCTTTGAAGTATCTTCTGCCATATCTTCCCTATGCCCCAAAACCCAGAAGTTTAACCTCTGGCTGAAGATCAATGTCAAACTTTTCTTGGACCGCATCGTGTGTTCTGTGCATAAGTGCAATGACATCTGAGGCGGTAGCGTTACCGGTATTCACAATAAAGTTGGCATGAATATCAGAAATCTGTGCGCCGCCTTCAGTAACTCCCTTAAGACCACACTCTTCAATAAGCGCGCCGGCAGACCTACTACCTGGATTCTTAAAAACAGAACCGCAGCAAAGCTGACCAGTTGGCTGAGTATTTCTTCTACGCTGCAAGAGGGTATCCATGCCAAGAGCAACTTTAGGACGATTAGATGCTGTCAGCGCAAACGTTGCCTCAAGAATAATCTCGTCTGGCGCAAAGGTGGTATAGCGATAACCCCACTCAATCTCAGAGGCATCATAACGTACAAGACCCTTGCCAGGCTTAAATACCACACAATCTCGGACGGCTTTGCCAATCCAATCATGCCTGGTACCTGCATTCATAGAAAGTGCGCCACCAATGGTTCCAGGGATACCAGCACACATCTCAAGACCAGAAAGACCTGCTTTCATGGCCTCATTGCAAACGCGTGCCGTAAGCGCACCTGCACCTGCAGTAATGAGGTTATTCTCGCCAACTGAAATGGTGGAGAGCTCATCATCAAGCACAATAACGCAACCGTTGTAGCCTTCATCGGAGACAAGGATGTTTGAACCCTTTCCCAGAAGCACCCAATCAACTCGATTAGCTGCAAGCACCTCAAGCACGCGCACCAGTGCCACGTGGCTGTGAACAGCAGCAAAGAGGGACGCCTTACCGCCAATCCTGAAGGAGGTATGGTGGCTTAGCGGCTCATCTTGCTTAATTGTTGCATCAAGGGCCCCAGAAAGGCTTACATAGGCGTTAAACAAGCTCACAGCAGAGGTCCTAGTTGCTCTGAAGACGCTCTTTGAGTGCGCGGATAAACATTGGACCAATCTGAGTGACGTCTCCTGCGCCCTGAGTAATCAGCAGATCTCCTGGCTGAACCGTATCAAGTAGGTCAGCGATAAGATCGCGGCGAGAAGGGATATAGCGCACGTCAGGAACAGTATTGGCAGCCTGAACTCTTAAAGAGACGGTCTTGCCTGAGACGCCTGGAATAGGCAGCTCACCTGCTGAGAAGACATCCATGACGCGCAAAACGTCAATGCCATCAAAGGCGTGAGCAAACGAATCTGCCAGATCTTGCGTTCTGCTGTAGCGGTGTGGCTGGAAAACAACAACAACGCGCTTGAAGCCAAGAGGAAGAGCTGCAGACATGGTTGCTGCAATCTCAGTTGGATGGTGGCCGTAATCGTCTACAACGGTGATGCCATTGATATCGCCTACGTGCGTAAAGCGACGGCGAGCGCCCTTGAACTGGGAAAGCGCCGCTGCGGCCTGGTCAAGATCAAAGCCAAGAGCATCAGCAACGGCAATTGCAGCGGTTGCGTTAGCAACATTGTGCTTACCAGGATTAGCTGGAAGTACCACAGAGATAGTCTGACCAGAAGGAGTCTTGATGGTAAGAGGATTCTCAATACCAGCTTTTCTCTCCTCCTGTGTGCAAACAAAATCGCAGCTTGGTTCAAAGCCGTAGGTGACTACGTGCCTACCAGTTGACTGAGCAAGCTCAACGTAATGAGGATTATCGCCGTTGATAACAACAGTTTCTTCCTTATCAAGCAAGCTCATAAACTCACAGAAGGTCTTCTCGATATTCTCTAGAGAGCCGTAATGGTCAAGGTGATCTGCCTCAATATTGGTGACAACAACCACGTTAGGGTTAAGGAACATAAACGAACCGTCAGACTCGTCCGCTTCGCAGACAAAATACTGGCCATTACCGTTTTTACCGTTGGTGTCGTAGCCCTCAACAACGCCACCTATCAAAAATGATGGATCAGCGCCAAGCTTGTCCAGCATGGTAGCAACCATAGAAGATGTGGTGGTCTTGCCGTGAGTGCCCGCAACAGCAATGGTCTTGCGGCCGCGCGACAAATACGAGAGCATCTTAGCGCGAGGCCAAATAGGAATGGAAAGCTCACGTGCGCGAATGACCTCTGGGTTTGTCTCTGGGATTGCGGTAGAGGTAACAATGACATCAGGCATCACAGCGTCAATAGTGGCTGCGGTGTGGCCGATGCTTACCTGAATACCTGCATCTTCAAGCTCTCTAACATAATGCGAGCTCTTTAGATCGGAGCCGGTAACGGTGCAGCCGCGCTCGTGCAGAACAAGCGCAATTCCGCTCATACCTGCGCCACCAATTCCAATAAAATGTGCACGCGAGATGGTCTTCTCGCCCATGGAATCTGCCATAAGAGAGCCTTTCCAAGTATTGTTATCGTTTGAGTCTTGGACATTCCAAGACATGTTTACTCTAACGCAAAACCGAATGTTTTATGCGCCACAAACGGCACTTTCCACAGCGTCAGCCACAAGAGATGCGGCACTGCGCTGGTCAAGTGTAGCGGCTGCCTCGGAAAGCTTTTTGCGCTGGTCCGCGTTATCTACCAGCTCAAACAGAGCTGTCGAGAAGGTCGTGGTGCCCACCTGGTTATCTGGCACCAGAATAGCTGCTCCCGCGTCCGACAACAGGTGTGCGTTAGTAGTCTGATGATCTGCTGTTGCCAGAGGGTACGGCACCAAAATGCTGGGGAGCTCAAGCGCTGCAATCTCGGCTACAGAAGATGCTCCGGATCGAGAAACCACCAGGTCAGCCGCAGCAAGGGTGGCACCCATGTTGGAAATGTAGGGCTTAACCTCCCAGCGAGCAGCCTCCTCGTCAGAAAGCTTCATAAGCGAGACAACCTCGTCGTAGAGCTTCTGACCTGTTGACTGGATGATGCGCAGGTTAGGACGGGCAAGAAGCTCCTGCTTAAGCGCAGCAAACGTCTCGTTGATACTACGAGCGCCCAAACTACCGCCAAAGATGAGCAGCAATGTCTGGTTGTCTGCAATACCCAACTCCTGCCTCGAGGCGGCTCTGTCAGCAGAAAGAACACTCTTACGTACAGGATTACCGGTAACCACAATGGTGTCTTGAGCCTTTACGTGACCCTCAAAAGCCTTACGAGCCTCTGGGAACGCAATGCACACCTTAGATGCTTTACCAGCAGATACACGGTTAGCAAGACCGGTTACTGAGTTCTGTTCGTGAATCAAATAGGGGATGTGTAGCTTTGCACAAAGCTGAAGCAAAGGCAGCTCTACGTAGGCACCAAAGCCAATAGCAACATCGGGGGCACCATGCTCTTTAAAGCGCTTGTGCAGCTGCATCTTTGCGCGCTCAAGATTGTATGCCGCACTTATGAGCGTCCAAGGACGTCTGCGATCAAAGCCATTTACATGGATAGATACCAGCTCAAATCCTGCCTCAGGTACCAGCGTACCTTCAAGCTTGTTGGGCTGACCGTAAAACGTAACCTGGTGGCCGCGCTCACGAAGCTCCTCAGCTAGAGCCAGAGCTGGGTTAATGTGACCAGCGGTTCCACCTGCAGCAATTGCAACAGAGAGTTTCTTCTGTTCTGCCATGCAATCCATCTCCTAGAAATCAGCTATCGGCGAGCCCTGTTGTTTCCACGAAGCCTGTCCGATGCAGAAGGTCCCAAATCAATTCTGCGCCTTCCGGAGGCATCTGTCGTAATGCGACCTTGAGGGGCGTCGTCATCTCTTGAGCGCAAAACGCCTCGTGATGGGCGCGCGGAGCTTTGTGCGCTGCTCTTAGGGCGAGAAGAACGTGGGAGTGGCGTGCCTACTCCTACCCCACCGTCAACCATGGTAAGACCAGCAAAACCTGGAGCATCAAAGGTATCCTGCTCTTCAGCTATGCTCCAAGAAGCGCGCTGTCTATCGTACTCGGTCTCTGGAAGCCTTGACTGCCTTGAAACAGACATCAAAAGACCAACCATCAAGATACTAGACATGATGGTTGAACCGCCGTATGAGATAAACGGCAGAGGCTTACCAGAAAGAGGCAAAAGGCCCAAAACACCACCAATGTTAACAAAGGCCTGGATGATAAACATAGAGGTACAACCTGCAGCAATAAGCCTACCGGTCAAATCTGGTGCATAGCGAGCAATCTTAAAGCCTGCCCATACCAGTGCGCCAAATACAGCCAAAAGACCTAAAACGCCAATAAAGCCCAGCTCTTCTCCAATGACCGCAAAAATAAAGTCATTGTGAGCCATAGGAAGATAGGAATATTTCTGGCGAGAAAAACCAAAGCCAACACCAAAAATACCACCAGAGCCAAAAGCATAAAAGCCCTGTGCAAGCTGATAACCTGCACCGTAATAATCAGCCCAAGGGTTGAGCATAGTAACAACGCGAGCACGAGAATAATCATCTTTAAGAGATAAGAAGGCAAAGCCAATAAAACCCACAACAGCAATAGTTACCAGAACTCTTCGATCAAAGTCAGAAAGATAGCCAATGACCAGAAGCGTTCCCACAATAATCAGCGTGGAACCCTTATCTGGCTGAGCCAAAATTAAAGCAAGCGGAACAACTGCGGCAATAGCAAACTTTTTAAAGAACTCCATCTGATCTATGGTCTGATCAATAAAGTACTGCTGAGCCAAATACGAGACAGAAATTAAGATGGTAATCTTTGCAAACTCAGACGGCTGGAAAGAAAACGGTCCAATTGAAATCCAACGGGTTGCACCATATGCGTCAGCGCCAGCAATAGGAGTAAAAATAATTGCTAGCATTCCAATGGTCACAATCCAGATAGGTACCTGGAAGTTTTTTACTACTGTACGGTAGTCAATGCGAGAAACAATAAACGCTAACGCAACTCCTGCTGCAGCAAAGCCAAGCTGACGCTGCACGTAGTAGAAGGGGTTATAGCCCATGTCCTCAGAAGTCATTGCAGAAATCGAGGATGCGGAATAAATCATTACCAGGCCAAAGCACACCAGAATAGCCGTTGATACCAGAAGCACCAGACGAGGCTGCATAAAACGCTCTGGAATAGCACCAAAGCGGCCTTTAGCCTGCGAGCCCTCGGAAGATTTCTGGCGAGAAGTACGTGGTTGCTGCGCGCGCTCCCCTGTTCTGTTTCTGCTGGTAGCCATTATCGACCGCTCTCTTTTTGAGCAAGATCTGCCACCAGCTGTTTAAAGACACGACCTCGCTGAGCCATGCCTGTGAACTCGTCAAATGAGGAACATGCTGGTGAGAGAAGCACTACAGAACCTGGACGAGCAAGCTCTACCGCACGGTCAAAAGCTTCATGCATATGAGGCTCTTCTACCACTTCTGCACGTCCGCCAGAAACGCGACGAAGCGCCTCTGCAAAGCGAGGACCAGCCTCTCCAAAGCAGATTGCATATGCGCAGGTAGCAGACACCTTCTGAGCAAACTCATCAAGCTCTGTGCCCTTATCGTGACCGCCAAGTAGCAAAATAACGTCTTTACCTGGAAACGAAGTTAATGATTTTTCAACTGAATCAGTGTTTGTTGCTTTGGAATCGTTAACGTACAAAACACCATTAACCGTATCAACTGGCTCAATTCTGTGCTCAAGCGGCATAAAGTCCAACAGGGCATGCCTAATAGAAACAATATCAAGCCCCAGGAATAAGCCACATGCAGCTGCAGCAAGAGCGTTGAGTGCATTGTGCGCTCCCCTAATGTGGAGTGCATCAGCTGCTACAAGCTCCATCTCTTTACCAGATAGCCTTACAACCAGCGCTCCATTGCGTACAAAAGCGGCGTTTTGTGTACCGGGATCTGTCTGAGCAAGATGGCATACGGTAATGCCGCGAGTCTCAAGGCGAGAAGACACGTCCTGACAAAACTCATCCAAGTCAGAGACAATTGCCAGGTCATTTGCATCAAGGTTGGCAAAAATCTTCTCTTTAGCTGCAGCGTATGCCTCAAGTGAACCATGCCACTCAAGGTGATCCGGCGTAATGTTTAAAAGCATCGCAACGTGAGGATGCAATTTTTGAGTAGTAGCAAGCTGGAAGCTTGAAAGCTCTGCTACAAACCAGCTCTTAGGCTTTCTCTCTGCAAGTTGGTCCGTAATAGTTAGGCCAATATTGCCAACAGCGCTTGCATCAAGGCCAGCATACTGCAGGATTGACGTGGTCAAACTTGTGGTAGTAGTTTTACCGTTTGTACCGGTAATACCAATCCACTGTGAAGGACTCTCTTGATAGGCAAACTCTGGCTCGCCCATAATCTGCTGAGAAGCTACCTTTGCACTTAAGAACAGCTCAGAGGTATCTGGAATACCAGGAGATGCAATAGTCAGGTCAAAGGTACCCTTAACCTGATCAGAGCCGCATTGTACCTGTACGCCTAAATCTGCAAGCTCTTGGATCTTCTCGCCAACAGTAGCATCTGCGCCGCCCACAAGAGTTACGGAAGACACACGACCCTCTGGCTGCCGCAGCAAATACGTGCAGACAGAGACGCCGGTCTTACCAAAACCAAGAACACATACATTTCCAAGTGTTTCTAGAAGCGACACGCAGGCGATCCTTTCCTAGGGCAATACCTTTAATGAAGCTGGAAATACAGGGCAAAACCCAAAGCAGCAAAAGCACCGGAAATAATCCAGAATCTAAAGACTACTTTTGTCTCGTTCCAGCCAAGTTTCTCAAAGTGATGATGCAGTGGAGCCATCAAGAATACGCGCTTTTTAGTTGCCTTGTAGCTGACAACCTGAATGATAACGGACAGTGCCTCGATGATAAAAAGACCGCCCATGACCAGGGAAACTACCTCAGTCTTGGTAAGAACGGCCAGGGCCGCAAAGGCAGCGCCCCAGGCAAGAGAGCCGGTGTCTCCCATAAAAATGCTTGCAGGATAGCTGTTAAACCACAAAAAACCAATACAAGCTCCCGCGATCGATGCGGCAAAAACAGCAAGGCTACTCTCGCCATAGCGGAAAGCTACTGCAGCCATAAAAATCATGACAACCATAACGCAGCCACCAGCCAGGCCATCAAGGCCGTCGGTCAGGTTAACAGCGTTGGAGAGGCCTGCCATGAGCAAAAAGACAAAGAAAAGATACAGCCAAGGGATAGAAATAATGTTTCCGCCTAAATTGACGGTAGTGGTGAGGATGCCCAGGTTGATATCAAGACCACCGGGGAACGCAATAATGGGCGTAATGCCCCAAATGTTAACTGCTGCCAGGCAAAATGCAACAGAAATGGTTATA
>JAGZNE010000067.1:0-8199 GCA_018363825.1 Atopobium sp.
CTCACGATGATGTTGCTGAACTGCGTGCCAGCAAGGTTGAAACTCTTTGAAGCGCTTGTGCACGTAATGGTACGCGCTGCGACTTCATCGGAAATTGTTTCAAAGACGGTATGCGTAGAGCCTGGCATGATGAGGTCGTGGTGGATCTCGTCAGCAACCACAATGAGGTTGTGCTTAACCGCAATCTCTGCGATGCGCGTAAGCTCTTCTTTGGTCCACACGCGACCGCTTGGATTGTGGGGTGAACACAGGATGATCATGGTGTTCTTTGGCTCGGCGGCAAGTTTCTCAAGCAGGTCAAAGTCAATGTCGTAGTGAGGACCCTCTGACAGGACAAGCGGGCACTCTACCAGCGCACGGTTATTCTCCTCAACTGCCATGTAGAACGGATGGTAGACAGGAGTAAACAGGATGACACCCTCGTCTGGCTGGGTGAACTCGGCAACAGATGAAAAGAGCGCAGGCACCACGCCAGACGAATTGAGCAGCCACTCAGGCTTCACATCCCAGTTGTGACGTGTCTTCATCCACTTGCACACAGCCTGCTTCATCTGATTGGTTGGCACGGAATAGCCAAGGATTGCGTCATTGATGTATTCCTTGAGGCCCTCGACAATCTCTGGGGCTGTGTGATACTCCATATCAGCAACAGAAAAAGGTGGAATACCAGGAGCTACATCTGGATTCATGTCGTACATGACGTTCCATTTTCTAGAACCAGTACCAGCGCGATCAACGCGGGATTCAAAATCGTAAGACATAGTGTCTCCATTCACGTAAGCCTGTAATCAGTGTAGCTGCTTTTAGTGTAGCTACTTTTCTTTTCCTTTGTCATTCTTCTGATAAGAAAATCTTTGATGGCACGACGTATTTGCAATCCTTATTGCTATAATGAACGACGCTATATGTCTCCTTAGCTCAGCTGGATAGAGCGTCGGTCTTCTAAACCGCAGGTCGCGCGTTCGAATCGCGCAGGAGGCACCAAAAACTCCAGGTAGATGGCTTGCCGTCTACCTTTTTTGTTAAAATTTTTATCGGCTGCCTCCATTTTGCCTCCAAACTGTATGGCTACTGTAAAAGTAGAATACCTGTTCGAATAAAAGTTTTAACTATTTAGATAGGTGATTTTTGCATAAACAATGGCTGATATGCAGGAAAACTAATCAAGAAATTGATGTATCAAATTAGAGGTGCTGTTTTGGGTAAAAAATCCGTTTAGTTGGAGTTTATTTTTGGACTTCGAAATTTTGTCACTTACGTTTACCCAGCTCAGAAATTTTGTACTAATTTCCACAATTTTGTCCACGTAAAATTGCTGGTAGATGGCTTGCATAGAAACTAAGCATTTTTGGATACTCCAACTAAACGCATTTTTTACCACTTTACCGCCGAATGGCACTCTATCGCTGAAAAATTTGACTCAGACGCACAAAAATACCCGTTCAATTCTACGAAATAGAATCGAACGGGTACTTGGTCAACGAAAATGATGCGAGCGTGGCTGCGCGCCAGATATTACAGCAGGTACTCTGCAATCTGGACAGCGTTTGTTGCGGCACCCTTCCTAATCTGGTCTCCGCAACAGAAGAATGTCAGCGCATGAGTATCTTTATCAGCGGAAAGATCCTCGCGAATACGACCAACATAGATAAGGTCCTGGTCAGAAGTATCAAGAGGCATTGGGTACTGAAGCTCTGCTGGGTTGTCTACAACCTTGATTCCTGGAGCATCCTCAAGAATAGCGCGAGCCTCATCTGGACTCAAAGGACGCTCAAGCTCAACAGTGATGGACTCAGAGTGTGAGCGCATCGTTGGAACTCGGACACAGGTACAGTTAACGCGCAGCTCAGGAAGGTGCATGATCTTGCGACCCTCGTTTTGCATCTTCATTTCCTCGGAAGTGTAGCCAACCTCGTCAAAGCCGCCAATCTGTGGAATCAGGTTAACTGCCAGCTGGTATGCAAAAGGAGCGGTCTCGGTTACTTCCCTACCTGCAACAACGTCCGCCATCTGATTCTTCAAGCTCGTAAGACCAGGAAGACCAGCGCCTGATGCAGCCTGATAGGTTGATGCAATAATACGCTTTGCACCTGCTGCCTTATGTAGAGGATACAGAGGTACCAAGCCAATAATGGTTGCACAGTTTGGATTAGAGATGATGCCGTTATGGTTCTTGATATCCTCGGCGTTAATCTCTGGGATTACCAGCGGAACGTTTGGGTCCATTCTAAATGCATGGGAGTTATCAACGCAGACGCATCCACGCTTAACTGCCTCAGGAAGCAGCTCTTTTGCCTGCTCGTCGCCAGCTGCACCAAGGACAATGTCTACACCCTCAAATGCCTCGGGAGTTGCCTCGCGAATAGCAATCTGCTGGCCAGCAAATTCGATAGTTTTACCAGCGCTTCGAGCGGATGCCAGAAGCACCAGCTCCTTGATAGGAAAATTACGCTCTTCAAGGCACTGCATCATCTGGGCACCAACAACGCCGGTAGCACCAAGAATTGCAACGACCTTACCGTTTGGATCAAAAGCCATAGTTACCTCGAAACCATTTCGTCACGAACAAATCCGTTATAAATGACGCCAATTGTGCGATCAAAGTCCGCATTATCAACGCCCACGATAATACTAATCTCTTCCGAGCTCTGCGTTATCATACGAATGTTGACGCCCGCATTACCCAGCGCACCAAAGATCTTGCCGGAAGTGCAGGAACGCCTGGACATATTGCGACCAACAACAGAAACAAGAGCTAGGCGGTCTACCATCGTAATGTCATCAGGCTCAATCTCACGGCGAATGTCGCTAATGATGGAATAAACCGTATCCTTTACGTCGGAGGCATTTACCACAATACCAAACGAATCAACGCCTGTGGGGATGTGCTCGACAGAGACGCCGTAGCGCTCAACAATAGTGAGTGCGCGGCTGATGACGCCAACCTCGTTGGACATGTGAGCCTTCTTGACATGAATAGCTAAGAAGTCTTTCTTGCCTGCAATACCTGTAATCAAGTGCTCGTTTGTATCGCCATCTGCAGTCTCACGGATAACCGTGCCCGTGTCTTCTGGACGGTTGGTATTCTTAATCTGAATTGGAATGTTTGCCTCGCGAACAGGGAAAATTGCCTCTTCCTGAAGAACGGAAGCGCCCATGTAAGAAAGCTCGCGCATCTCGTCAAAAGTAATGCGGCCAATAGCGCGTGGATTCTGAACAATGCGAGGATCCGCAGAAAGGAAGCCAGACACGTCAGTCCAGTTCTCATACAAGTCAGCGTCTAGGCAGCGAGCGACAATGGCGCCGGTAATATCGCCACCACCGCGCTGGAACAACTTAATTGCACCGTCAACGGTAGCACCGTAGAAGCCAGGCAGCACAAACGAGCCGCTGCGAGCAACAACTTCTTTGAGTCTAGAAGCAGTGCGCTCCATATCAATGGTGCCGTCATGATGGAACAGCATAACGTCAGCAGCATCAACAAAGGGCAGGCCAAGATACTCAGCAAGGATCTGGCAGGTGAACCACTCGCCCCTACTTACTACATACTCTGGCGAGAAGGACTTAATGTTTGTAGCAAACTTCTCAAACTCCTCAGCGACAGACCATGCAACTCCCAGTTCATCAGCAATCTCCACAAAGCGAGCCTCGATGTCTGCAAGTAAAGAGGTGCAGTCAACGTGATACTCAATGTGGGCATTTACCAGCAGCAAAAGATCCGTAATCTTGTTATCGGTTGAGTGGCGCTTTCCTGCTGCAGACGAAACAATAAAGCGTCTATCAGGGTCAGCCTCA
Source organism: Atopobium sp. (assembly GCA_018363825.1). Lineage (GTDB taxonomy): Bacteria > Actinomycetota > Coriobacteriia > Coriobacteriales > Atopobiaceae > Lancefieldella. The sequence goes on from JAGZNE010000067.1 coordinate 3,796, forward strand.
ACAATAGCTTTAACTTTTTTGAACTGCTCTGCAGAAGCAACACTTGAGCCGCCAAATTTTGCAATTTTGATCATTTCTAATTCCTCTTTTCAAGTGCAGCCATAAAGGTTGTAGGGTCTTGCGAAAGTGCGCTGGTAAGAAGCTCGCAGGCCTTCTCGGCACTTAGATTTTTAACCAACTGAGCACCCGGCTCCCAGAACGTACCGCCTGGAATATCGGCCTGCGTCCTAAACACATAGTCGGAAACAAGCAGCTCTGGATTATATGAAAGACCAGCCGAGAAGGTCTGCTGACCCCCAGCAGGAGCCGCGGCACAGTCAATAATATCCTGCACGACGGCGTTTGCCGTTGGGTCGCCACCGGCACCTTGACCGTAAAACTTGAGCTCGCCAATGGTATTTCCCACGGCAGTTGCAACGTTAAAGTTAGTTGGAACGTTAGCCTCTATGGTTGAGAGCGAAACCGCAACTGGCTCAACAGCTACCGCATACGATGAACCGTCAGAAACACCACGACCAAAGAGCTTGATTGTCATATCGTGACTGCCAAACATGGCAAGATCGCGCTTAGTTAAGTTTCTGATACCATACATAGGAATCTGGTCTGTGCAGATTACGTCGAAGGCAATAGATGCAGAAATCATAGTCTTAGAGCGAACATCAATGCCGTCGATATCGCTTGACGGGTCTCGCTCGGCGTAACCCAGCTCCTGAGCCTTGCTCAGAACCTCAGCAAAGTCCGTTCCGTCTTTGAGCATGGAATAGACAATGTAGTTGGTGGTTCCATTCATGATTCCCCAGAACGCAGAAATCTCGTCAATACGACGAACTTTCTGAATTCCTGCTATCCAAGGAATGCCACCGCACACGCATGCTTCGATCTTAAGGTTGACGCCCGCTTCAGCGGCAAGTGTCATAAACTCCTCAAAATGAGCAGTTACCACGGCTTTATTTGAAGTAACTACATTTTTCTTAGCAGTCAGCGCAGCTTTGATGTACTCATAGGCTGGTGTGAGGCCACCCATGCACTCAACAACTGTATCGAGCGCAGGGTCAGACAAGAGCGCATCAAAATCAGATGTTGCCCGAGGGTCAACGCGCTCTTTACCAGCTCTAACCAAGATGGACGTCAGGTTAACGTCAGAAACGCGCTCATCAAGAATGCGCGCAACTGAAGCACCAACCGTTCCAAATCCAAGTAGGGCAACGTTTTGCATATAACTCCAAATCTAGCAGTCGTTTTGCGAGAAAACCGATTACCTGCAAGGCTAATTGCAGAGCAAGGACAACCGCACGCAAAGGTGACTGCACTGATAACAATCTCATAGACAAAAACTACCAAAAACCTAGACAGAATCTAATCGACAGTTTTTCTCATCCTCATAATGCTATGAACAATTCTATGTTACAAGCGACATTTACTTCTCACTGTTAAAATAATAGAAACGCAACACGCGAGACGCGCAATTTGCACGCGCGCAACACGCGAAACGCACAACACGCGACACGTTCTAAAGATTGGTGGTTTCATGGCCGTCGCATATCACAGCACAAGAAGCTCTGACCATACCGTCTTGGCTAAACAAGCCATTTTGCAGGGAATTGCTCCCGACGGCGGCCTTTATATCCAAGATTCAATTGACGAGAAACCCCTCGATCTTGCAAAGGTTTGTTCTCAGGGCTTTAAAGCTACTGCTTTCGATGTGCTTTCTGCTCTGCTGGACGACTACTCTGCTGAAGAGCTGACTCGCTGTATTGAGGGAGCGTATGGCTCTCAGTGGGACACCCAGGCTATCACGCCTGTTTCTGCTATCGGAGAAGACTGGCTGCTTGAGCTCTTCCATGGTCCAACGTCGGCTTTCAAAGACGTTGCGCTTCAGATGCTCCCCCGCCTGATGAGTGTTGCTCGCGAGGACGCGGACGTAGCTGGCGCTGTCGACGCGGCCGCCACCGCCGGCAAGAGCATCATGATTGTGACCGCAACTTCTGGCGACACTGGCAAAGCTGCACTTGAGGGCTTCAAAGACGTACCCGGCATGGGCATCACCGTCTTTTACCCTGAAGGCAAAGTCTCGGATATTCAACGCCTGCAGATGGTGACTCAAAAAGGCTCTAACGTAGCTGTTTGCGCTGTTAAGGGAAACTTTGACGACGCTCAAAACGCCGCTAAAGCAATCTTTGCTAACAAGGAGTTGGCGTGTGAGTTGGCCGGTAAGGGCACGGTACTTTCCAGCGCAAACTCCATTAATATTGGTCGTTTGGCCCCACAGGTAACCTACTACTTTAACGCATATGCCCAGCTTGTTGCCAAGGGCGCCATCACCCAAGGTCAAAAAGTTACTTTCTGCGTGCCAACCGGCAACTTTGGCGATGTTCTCGCAGGTTACTTTGCAAAAGAAATGGGACTTCCTGTTGAGCGCCTCATTGTGGCTTCTAACAGCAATAAGGTGCTGACTGATTTCTTGGAAACAGGAATCTACGACCGTAGACGTGCATTTGAAAAGACCATCTCTCCATCGATGGACATTCTGGTTTCATCAAACCTTGAACGACTCCTCTATCTTGCGTCCGGCAAAGACACCGAGCTTGTCAGCTATCTGATGAACCAGCTGGTAACCAAGGGTATCTACACGGTACCTGAGCAGGTGATGGACACCATCCGCGAAACCTTTGATGATGGCTTTGCCACCGACGACCAGACGCGTGAGACTATCCGTTCTACCTGGGAGAATTGTCGTGTGCTGATTGACCCTCATACAGCCGTCGCAAAGCACGTGCTTGACAGGGTTTCTCGCCAGGCGGGCGACGTGCGCGTTTGTCTGTCTACTGCTAGCCCGTATAAGTTCTCGTCCGACGTGCTTGCCGCGCTGGGCCACTCGACCGCTGGCCTGGATGACTTTGCGTGCATGCATACGCTCGCCGAAATCACGGGCACTAATCCGCCAATCCAGCTTTCATCGCTGAATGATAACGTTATCATTCATACTGACGTTCGCGAGAAGGAACAGCTTGCTTCGTACGTTTCTGAAGCATGCGGGCGTATTTTTGCTTGTTAGACTCTGAGAAAGCAGGTTCTACATGCTCGACAACACCATCTTGACCGTTTCTGTACCTGCTACCTCTGCAAACATTGGCGTCGGCTACGATACGCTGGGTCTTGCGTTTAACCTGCGCGCAAAAATTACGTTTAGGGAATCCCCTACGCTCATCATTGACGGCTGTCCCGAACAGTTCAGAAACGATGACAACCTCGTATGGACATCTTATGTTAGAGCCTGCGAAAAGCTGGGCGAAGAACCAACGCCTAAGCACATCACCATCGACTCGCCTATTCCGCTTTCTGGCGGCCTAGGCTCAAGCTCTACCTGCGTAATTGCAGGTATTGCAGCCGCGATGACCGAGTCTCATGGCGGCTGGGATCCTGAGCGTGCGCTCGACTTTGCCTGTCATTTTGAGGGCCATCCAGATAATGTTGCTCCTGCAATTTACGGTGGCCTGACCTCGTCATTTGTTGAGGGCGGTCATACCGTTTGTACTCGAAGGCTCGTAGCGCGCGGTCTCTCTTTTGTTGCAATTGCGCCCCCGTACTCTATCAATACTGAGGAAGCGCGCAAAGTGGTTCCGCAGAAAGTCTCCCTTGAAACGGCCGTTTACCAGATGGGTCGTACCGTTGCTGTTACCCATGCACTTGAAACAGGCAATGGAGGTCTTTTGGCAGCTGCCTGCAACGACAAACTCCATGAGCCCTACCGCAAGGAGCTCATCCCCGATTACGAGGAGCTTAAGCAGGTAGCAAAGCTTGCTCGTGCATGCGCCTTTGTCATCTCGGGCTCAGGTGCCACTATGGTTGCCATCTGCGACTCCCCCGTTACGGCGCGCGCGGTTGCCGAGAATGCCAAGCAGGTCAGAGGCGATCTTTGGATTCAGATTCTTGAGCCAGCACTTCTGGGTACCGTCCTTACCTTGGACGACGGTCAGCAACACCGCAACACTTTCGACGAAATCTAACGTGACAACTGCGCTCGGTCAATGCGTGTACTAACAAGTACGCCTGCGACAACACGGGTTTCTCGCCAGGTGCGCCTGAAAAGTGTAAAGAATCTGTATTTGAGGCACAGATTCTTTGATAAAATCAGGCAAATCCACAGTTTCTTTTACGTATTTAGGCAAAAGTTACAGATTCTATGAAGAAATCAGGCGCGTGAAGATAGGCTGCGCCGCGCCAAATTTTGCGAGCCTGAAAACTACATCATGTCTGAGTAAATTTGCTCAGACTTGGCGAGAAAAACCGGCAAATAGCTTAGATATGGTGCGCTTTTCAGGCAAACTGTTCAGACATGACAACAAACCCCGGCTCCTACGTTGTGTGGGAACCGGGTTGTCGTTTAAGTCGCGTTTACCGCAG
>JAGZNE010000141.1:0-1015 GCA_018363825.1 Atopobium sp.
TCAAGAAGACCAGTTGGACGAATAATCTGCTCAACCTGTTGCTGAGCAACCGTCTCTTCGTAGTCTCCAGGAGTTGCAGAGACGTAAATAAACTGCGGAATACGTCCCTCAAACTCATCATATCTGAGCGGTCTGTTATCAAGTGCAGAAGGAAGTCTAAATCCGTGATCTACCAGCGTGACCTTACGGGACCTATCGCCTTCATACATACCTCTAATTTGAGGAACGGTAACATGTGACTCATCAATGATGCAGATCATGTCTTTAGGGAAGTAATCAATAAGCGTATAGGGAGGCTCACCGGGAGCACGCCCATCTAAATGACGCGAGTAGTTCTCAATACCATTGCAATAACCCATGGTCTCAAGCATCTCTAGATCATAGTTTGTTCTCTGAGCAAGACGCTGAGCTTCTAGCAATTTATCGTTTTCTTTAAGTTCTTTAACACGGGCTTCCATCTCTTCCGAGATGGTTGTAAGAGCATGGGTAATCTTTGGACGCTCAGTAACGTAGTGAGATGCTGGCCAAATTGGAATTGCATCAAACTCTCTCAGCACTTCTCCCGTTACATTGCTAACCTCTGAAATACTTTCTACTTCATCACCAAAGAACTCAATACGCAGCGGATTTTCTGCATATGGCGGGAACACGTCAACAACGTCTCCACGCACCCTAAACATGCCACGCTGCAGGTCATAATCATTTCTATCGTACTGGACATCAATAAGATCTTTAATAAAATCATCACGCTCAAGAGGAACGGATTTATCTACATTAGGTGCAAGACCTGCATAATCTTGAGGGCTACCAATACCGTAAATACACGATACAGATGCAACTACAATGACATCTCGTCTAGATAGAAGCGATGAAGTTGCCTGGTGACGGAGCTTCTCTACCTCTTCGTTGATGGAAGCATCTTTTTCTATGTACGTATCAGACTGCGGAACATATGCCTCTGGCTGGTAGTAGTCATAGTACGAGACAAAGTACACAACAGCGTTGTTAGGAAAGA
>JAGZNE010000068.1:0-8079 GCA_018363825.1 Atopobium sp.
TAAGTGAGGTGAAATCTTCCCCATCAAGCTCAACCGTACCAGAGGTTGGCTCAGTGAGACGCAGTACGCACTTGCCTGTTGTAGACTTTCCGCAGCCAGACTCGCCAACAATGGCCAAGGTCTCTTTGCGCCTGAGCTCAAAAGAAACGTCCTCAACAGCATGAACGGAAGCGTTAGAACGACCAAAAACGCCGTTTTTTATGGGGAATCGCTTAACCAGGTTCTTTACGGACAAGATGGTTTTCTCGCCAGAAAGGTCTTTGACGTCTGTGTTCTTCTCTTCTGCCATGACTACTCACCCCACTCATCAGTGTATTTCCAACAGCTGACAGTATGGCAATTGTCTTCACCAACAGCAGTCAAGCTAGGACGACGATTCTTACAAATGTCCTTAGCAAACGGACAACGTGGATGGAATGGGCAGCCAGAAGGCATATGCGAAAGCATAGGAACGCTACCAGGAATTGCATAGAGTTCCTTGGTGCGCTCGTCAAACGATGGAATGGACGCAATCAAGCCCTGAGCATAAGGGTGCAGAGGGTTAGTAAAGAGCTCTGCAGACTGCGCATACTCAACGCGATGACCAGCGTACATGACAAGAACCCAGTCAGCCATCTCGGAAACAACGCCCATGTCGTGTGTAATCAACATGACAGCGGTGCCCAAATCTTGCTTCATGCGATCAATAATCTGCAGAATCTGAGCTTGAACCGTTACATCCAAAGCAGTTGTTGGCTCGTCGCAGATAAGCAGCGATGGCTGGCAGGCAAGTGCCATAGCAATCATGACACGCTGGCGCATACCACCAGAAAGCTCATGTGGATATGACGAGAAGACCTTCTCTGGTGCAGGAATACCCACCAGCTTAATCATATCAAGGGCCTTCTGATCTGCCTCCTGTTTGCTCATGTTGGGATTATGAACAAGGATGCCTTCACGAATCTGAAGACCAGATTTCATAACAGGATTCAAGGAGGTCATAGGCTCCTGGAAGATCATACCAATGCGATTACCGCGGAAGTCACGCATGCCACCACGAGGAAGCTGCGTTAAATCAGTTCCCTCAAAAATAATTTCTCCGCCGGTAATCTGCGCAGGAGGAGTAGGCAGCAATCCCATGACTGACAATGCCGTCATGGACTTACCGCAGCCAGACTCTCCTACTACCGCAAGAGTCTCGCCTTTACGCATAATAAACGAGAGGTCACTTACTGCAGGAAGTGCGCCATCTTCGGTGAAAAGCGTAACATCAAGATGATTAACGTCGAGAAGGACGTTCTTCTTGCACTGCTCTTCTCGCTCTTTTTGAGCCGTCTCTTGCGCAAGCTTGCGCTCCTCAAGACTGCAAAACTTCACAGCCTGACCATTTGGACCTTCGATGACATGCTCAAATGTTGCGTCTGTATTTTCTGCCATAAACGTAACCTCCTTTCTAAGAACGCATCTTTGGATCAAGGGCGTCGCGCAGAGCATCGCCAAGCAAGTTAAAAGACATAACCGTAATGATGATGACAATACCTGGAGCAATACTGTAGATAGGCTGTGATGCAAGGAATGGCTGAGAAGCTGCAATCATTTGACCCCAGCTTGCATCAGGTGGCTGAACGCCCAATCCCAAGAACGAAAGCGTTGCCTCAGAAAGAATTGCACTTGGAATACCCAGGGTAGAAACAACGATCAGCGTAGAAATGCAGTTAGGAAGCAAATGCTTCATGATGATGCGGAAGCTGTTACCACCAGACAAAATACAAGACTGAATGTATTCAGAATTCTTCAGGCGCATGACGTCGCCTCGAATCAGCCTTGCCGTAGTTGTCCACATCAGAAGACCCAGTGCAATATAGAGGTTAATAAGACCTGGGCCCATAACAAACATAATCAAAATTGCAAAAAGCAAGAATGGGAAGCTGGAGAAAACCTGAATGATAAAGGAAACAACTGCATCAACCCAACGGCCATAATATCCGGCTGCAACTCCCGCAACAAAGCCAATAAAGAGGGCAATAGCCTGCGAAATAATACCAACAGACAGAGAAATCTGGCAGCCATAGATGATACGAGAAAGGATATCTCGTCCATATTCATCGGTACCTAAAAGGTGCTCTACTGTAGGGTTTTGATTCATAATTGCAAGGTTTTGATCCTTGTAGCTGTAAGGAGCAATCACAGGAGCAAGAATTGCAATAATCGCAAGGGCCAAAACAATGCCTAAGCAGATCATGCCCAGTTTGTTCCTCTTAAAAATGTTCCAGCTAACCTGCCAGTAGCTCTGAGCACGAACCTTTTTAGTGGCAGCCTGCTCCTCTTCTTGAGCCTTGGCGGCATCCTCAAGTACAGCTTCAGTCTTTTGGACCTTCTCGCTATTTTTATCACTTGTAAACAAAGCCATTACTCTGATGCCTCCTCTCCAAGACGAATGCGTGGATCAACCACTGCGTACAAAATATCAACAAGCAGATAGATAACAACGCAGATAATTGCCACGTACATGACGCTACCTTGAATAAGCGGCAGGTCACGAGCATTAATTGCATCGATAAGCAGCTTACCCATACCGTTCATGTTGAAGATCTGCTCAATGATGATGGAACCAGTAAGGATGTCTCCCAGCTGAGATCCAGCAATGGTAATAATTGGGATAAGAGCATTTCTGAGCGCATGTTTCAAAACAATAGCGGAGCGCTTAAGGCCCTTAGCTTCAGCAGTTCTAATATAGTCCTGATTTAATACATCCAGCATGCTAGTCCTGGTAACACGAGCAATACTTGCTGCATAACGAGAACCCAGTGCAATGACAGGAAGAACGTAGGCGTTTGGTGTTTTAATGCCTGATAGCGGGAACCATTTAAGCGTCATGGCAAAAATGATCTGCAGTACTAATGCCACCCAGAATGAAGGGGCAGAAATACCAAAGATTGCAGCTGACATAAGTGTTCTATCAAGCCATTTTCCATGGTTTACTGCGGCGAGAATACCCATCAAAAGACCAAATACTATGGCAAAAAGATACGCAAACACTGCTAAGCGTAGCGTAACTCCCAAAGCCTTAGTCAGAAGTGCAATGACAGGTCGCTTCTGAGTGTAAGAAGTTCCAAAATCTCCACTAAGCATTTTCACAAACCAGTTTGCGTACTGCTCTGGAATTGGCTTATCAAGACCCATGGTGTGACGGACCTGTTGAACAGTAGCCTCATCAGCCATATCGCCCATCATGACTCGTACTGGGTCACCTGGGACAATGTTCAAGACAAAAAACGTTAAAGCAGAAATACAAACTACAACGCTCACTGCTTGAAGGATTCGTTTGATTAGAAACGATCTCACTCTTGAGCTCCTCTCCCCTCAAGAAAATGAAGCGGCATCCAAGAATCTTAGATGCCGCTTTAAAGTTTATAGCAAGTTTGCTACTTAGTCCTCTGGAACGGTGTAATCGGAATTAGATGTATCAATATCGACATCAAAGAAGTGATAAATCAAGTTTCCAACCTTAGCGTTCTTGACGTACTTTTTAGCGACAAAGGAGTTCTTTGGCCAATACAGAGGAAGTGTAGCAAAGTCTGTACGAGTCAGCAGGTTATCTGCGTCCTTGTAATCCTCTGTTCTCTTATCCTTGTTGGACTCAGAGCGACCCTCAACAAGAAGCTTGTCAAACTCTGGGTTGTTGTAGAAGGAAGACTTCTTTGCAGCGTTAGTGCTGTAGAAGTAGGTGTACAGGTGCTGGTCACCATCGGCAAACAGTGGATACCAAGCAAGGGTAGTAATCTGGAGGTTACCAGCAGCCCAGTCAGTATTCCAGACTGCGTTGTCCTCTACCTGAACATCAAGGGTAACGCCAACCTTGCTCCAGTACTCCTGAACAGCAACAAGGAGTTTTTCGTAAGACTTTCTAACCTTTGCAGAAAGCTTAAGGTCAGATGCACCAGCCTCAGCAAGCAGAGACTTAGCCTTCTCAGGATCGTATTCAAATGCAGGTGCGCTCTTGTCGTAACCAGGGGTTGCTGGTGCGAGCCAACCACTTGCAACGGTACCGTTACCAGAAGCAATGTTATCAACAAGCTCCTGACGGTTGATTGCCAGAGAAAGTGCCTGTCGAACCTTAGGATCAGTCAGACCCAGACCCTCTTTGAGGTTAAGGTTAATGAAGTTAACACCAAGGGTCTGATATGCGGTAATGAGGTCCTTGACGTCAGCATCGCTTGAATACTGCTGGTACAGAGAAGATGGAAGGTCGCAGAAGTCAATGTCGTTGTTCTTGAATGCAAGCAGCTGAGTGTTGGAGTCATCGTAGTAGTGAATACGAATCTCATCCAGAGCAGGCTTGCCATCATGGTAGTCATCAAAGCGCTCAAGAACTACCTCAGTAGTGTCATCGTTGCTCTTAATCTTGTATTTACCAGTACCAATGAGGTTAGTACCAGTGCCCCAATCAGCGCCAGCAGCCTCGCAAGCCTTCTCTGGGAAGATACAGGCGTAAGAGATACCAAGAACGCTTACAAAAACAATGTAAGGCTCAGAAAGCGTAAAGGTGAAGTGAGTGTCATCCTGAACAGTCAGGCCCTCAAGCTCAGTTGCCTTACCGGCAAGCATCTCTGGAGCACCCTTGATCTTGTCAAAGAAGCTGGTGGAGAGAGCCTTGGTTTCTGGCTTAAACATACGCTCAAAGGTGTACTTAACGTCCTTTGCGGTCAGCGTAGTACCGTCGTGGAACTTAATGCCCTCTTTGAGCTCGCACTTAAGGGTGACACCATCAGACTCAAAAGTTGGAATCTCTTTAAGCAGGCAGGTAACAAGCTCGTTATCCTCAGTCCAACGAAGCAAGGACTCACAAACAGAGTCTGCAACGCATGCGGACTGTGAGTTGTTTGCACGCTGCATATCAAGGCCCTGCTTAGAATTCGCGGAGCCGTAGCGAAGAATCTTCTTCTTATCAGAAGCCTGAGGAGTATCAGTGGAGGAAGGATTGCAGCCAGCCAACATCATAGATACGCCACCACCAGCCGCTACCATACCTGATGCCTTCAAAAAATTACGACGGCTGAGTGAGTTCTCCAGCATGTTAACCCTTCTTTCTTATTAAAACGATTTATAAGACAACCCTGCTGGGGTTAGATAACTATACATAACAATTATCAGCATTTACCTATATATACCTAGGATGAAATAGACATGAAACATTAAATTGCGACGATAACAGCAAAATCTATTTACCTGCACTTTTTGTCAAATCATATAGGATTTACCTATATACAAAGATAAATATTGACTAAGCATTTTTGGACAGTTGTCCACTATGTCCATAAAAATATTGGCAGGTACCAAAGAGATACCTGCCAATACAAATTCATGTAACGAGAAGAACGCTCTGTCTTAGTGCTTACGCTTCATAAGTCCAGCGGCTGTCAAAGCAGATACACCCATAACCATAAGAGGCATTACCATAAGCTCTTCACCCGTATTTGGAAGCTGCGCTTTCTTCTTCTTTGCCTTCTTCTCTTTTACAGGAGAAGCAGGATTGGAAGGCTCTTCTGGAGCTGGCGTTGGTGTTGGAGCTGGAGTATCAGACTTAACAGTTAGGGTAACTGTCTTTGCCGCCTCATAGTCATTACCTGCAGCTGCAGCATTACCGTTAAAGTAATAGTAATACGTAACGGAGTATGCACCAGGAGTCTTAGAAATCTCTTCTGCCTTCTGAGCAACAGTTGCTGCATCCATAGTTGCTGTATCAAGTACAACTGTACCGCTCTGATCAACAACCTTAACGCGAGCGTCAGCAGAACCAGCAGCAGGGGTAACCTGACCAGCGCTGTGATCAACCATAGCATCAAGGTTATCAAGGATGGACCAGGAATCCTGATTAGCGGTAATAGTGCTGTCGTGTGCCGTAACTACCTGCCTGAGCTCTGTATAAAGAGGAGAAATGACGCCGTCGTTAAGATCAAGCTCGTCAGTTGAATTCTCAGAAACATTGATGACAAGGTTGCCGCTAGAAAGAGAGGTGTACGAATACTCCTGATACACATCATCAGTAAGGTCATTATCAACAGCAAGCTGCCAGCCAGGAAGATTAAGGTACAGTCCCCTATTGGAATTTCCAGTATGAACTGAATAGCCATAATCCCTCATGGCATTCTTAATGTTGGTCAAATCAATATAGTATGCACCGCCGGTATACAGAGCATCGTTCTCCGTTGCGCTGTGGCGATCTTCATACAGAATATTGTCAACGTGAATATCACTTGCAGAAATAGTTGGCATGTAATTCCACTCGTCCTGTGGGATAGCGTAATAGCTACCGTCAGGCCTAATAATTACGCCCAGATATTTCTTATTGCTGCTAAGAATGGAATTGTTTGTTCCCTCTTCCAAGACCTGCCTTGCAAACCTGACTGAAACACGAGGGTTTCCGTAAGAGGTTCTGTGATCAAGCAGGTACTGAGTAAGACCTACATAGTTGGTGCCATACAAATTAAGAGTAGAACCATTGGTAAGCGTCAAAGGAACGGTAAGTGTAATGGTTTCACCAGCAGCCAGGGTACCAGTGACAGAAACGGAACGCATCTCAGCATTGTCCTGACCAGCTGCCTGGTATGCAGCATAAGCATTTGCTGCAGGCTGAGAGCCAGAACCACCGTTCAGTCCACTAATGTTCAGGTTAATTGCAGTTGCTGTATTAGTTGACGAGAAGGTAAATCCAGTTGCACGCAAATCAGGATTAGGGCTTGAGCTGACATAGTAAGTAAGTGGCAGCTGCATAACCTCGTTAACAGAAACTGGAGATGAAGAGATATTGGTAATCTTTACCACTGCCTGCAGATTCTGATACTTATCAATATCTACAATGGAGCGGTTCATCTGAGTGGTGTCATTATCCTTATAAGCGTAGTTAGATGTCTGGCCAGAAGCATCTGTAAAGTAAATAGAACGCTCGATAAGACCATCCGCACTCACAGAAGGAGACACGTTAGTAGTAGTGCCGTTATAGAACGAATTGTTACTTGCAGCGTATGCAATATTTGGCATAAAGATTAAAGCTGCCAAAAATACAAACATAACAGCAAGAAAACTGCGGCCCTGCATCTTTGATGTCATAGGCGTATTCCTCCTCAGAATAAAAACTTAGCGTTATATTTTCGCATTAACACCCTGTTGAAGGAATGGAGATATTTGTTACTTACATAAAAAGAGACGCCATCTTTCGATGACGTCTCTTGACAAATCTCTAGATGCGCAAAGTGCTCTACTCTGCTGCCTCTTCGGTTGCCTGTGCGTTAGCCTCAGACTCAACAAGGTGAGCCTCAAGATCAGCCTCAGCCTCAGCTGCTGCTGCCTCTGCTGCTGCACGCTCCTCCTCTGGAAGTGGAGTGACCTCAATGTCAATGCCAAGGGTCTCTGCAGCTGCCTTCATAGACAGGGAGATGCGACGACGGTCAAGATCAATCTCCATGACCTTTACCTGTACAACGTCGCCAACCTTGCAGACCTGAGATGGAGCGGTGACGTGCTGCTTAGCCATCTCGGAGATGTGAACGAGGCCTTCAACGCCGTTGCCAAGGTCAACAAATGCACCGAAGGTAACAAGCTTGGTGACAGTGCCCTCGATGATAGCGTCAACTGGGTACTTGGAAACAAGTACACGCCATGGATCCTCGGAAGTCTGCTTAAGACCAAGGGAGATACGCTCACGGTTAAGGTCAACGTCGAGAACCTGAACCTCAACCTCCTGGCCAACCTTAACAACCTCAGATGGGTGATTAACGTGGTTCCAAGAAAGCTCGGAAATGTGAACCAGGCCGTCAATGCCGCCAAGGTCAACAAATGCACCAAACTCAACGATGGAGGAAACAGTACCCTTGAGCTTCATGCCAACCTGGAGCTTGCCCAGGATGTCCTGACGCTCTGCCTTACGAGCCTCCTCAAGAACAATACGGCGAGAAAGAACAACGTTGTTGCGGTTGCGATCCATCTCGATAACACGAGCCTCAATACGAGTGCCCATGAATGCACCAAGATCCTTGACACGACGGAGGTCAACAAGGGATGCAGGCAGGAAGCCACGGAGGCCAATGTCAAGAATCAGGC
>JAGZNE010000069.1:0-7701 GCA_018363825.1 Atopobium sp.
ATGACGAATAACAGCAAGATCGTGAGCAACAAAGAGATAAGAAATCTTCAACTGAACCTGAAGATCCTCAAGGAGGTTAATAATACCTGCCTGAATGGAAACATCCAGAGATGCAATTGGCTCATCCAACAGAAGAATCTTTGGACTTGTTGCAAGAGCACGAGCAATAGCAATACGCTGACGCTGACCACCAGAGAACTGGGATGGGAAGCGGTCAACATAGTCTGGGTTGATACCAACCAGACGCATAAGCTCGCCAATACGAGTATTAATATCCTCTTTGTTCCAACCCTGTGCCTGAAGTGGCTCAGCCAAAACGTCATAGACAGGCATACGTGGGTCCAGAGAACTCATTGGATCCTGGAAGATAACCTGAAGATCTTTACGAAGCTCTCTACGCTGTGCAGCGTTCTTAAGCTCAGCAACATCTTTGCCAAGGACCGTAATACGACCATCCTCAGGCTTCAGCAAATCCATAATCTGCATCAGAGTTGTTGATTTACCAGAACCAGATTCACCAACAAGCGCAAGAGTTTCTCCCTCATGGATCTCAAAGCTTGCACGGTCAACAGCAGTCATAGTGCCCTTGCTGCGCCTAATAAAGCCCTTACCCTGAACAGGGAAAGTCTTGGTAAGATTCTCAACCTTAAGTACAACAGGACGCTCGTTACGAGGAACATCAACCCACTTTGGAAGGATTGGCTCAAAGTCTGGATACACCTCAGCATAGGTGAGGTTCTTCTCGCAAATCTCCTGAAGGTGGTGACAAGATGCCAAGTGGCCCTCAGCAGCATTTGCAGGAAGCAGAACTGGCTCTTTCTTGGAGCACTCCTCGGTAGCCATAGGACAACGTGGGTTAAAAGGACAACCAGTTGGAATGGCTGCAAGTGATGGTGGATTGCCCTTAATAGGAACAAGCCTATGCTCTGCCTGAAGGTGAGGTTTTGGAACAGCACCCAGAAGGCCCATGGTATAAGGATGGCGAGGCTCAGCAAAAAGTGTATCAACGCTTGCACGCTCTACGCCGCGGCCTGCATACATAACCATAATGTCATCAGCAGTACCTGCAACAACACCAAGGTCGTGAGTAATCAGAACAACTGCTGCGCCGGTCTCTTTCTGTGCAACCTTCAAGACGTCAAGAATCTGAGCCTGAATAGTTACGTCAAGAGCAGTGGTTGGCTCGTCAGCAATGATGATGTCAGGATTGTTTGCAATAGCAATTGCAATAACAACACGCTGACGCATACCGCCAGAGAACTCATGTGGGAAAGAATCCAGACGATTCTCTGGGTCAGTAATACCAACAATGGAAAGAAGCTCAATACAACGCTTACGGACATCTGCCTTGCTCATGTTGGGATTATGGGTAAGCAGAGCCTCTGCAAGCTGATCTCCAATAGAGAACATTGGAGTCAAAGCGGACAGTGGATCCTGGAAGATCATAGAAATCTTAGTACCACGAAGCTGTGACATCTCTTCGTCGGTCTTACCAATGAGCTCCTCATCACCAAGCTTAATAGAGCCGGTAACATGAGCGTTGTCGTCAAGAAGACCGATAAGAGACAGAGCGGTTACTGACTTACCAGAACCAGACTCACCTACGATACCAAGGGTACGACCACCCCAGAGGTCAAAGTTAACACCGCGAACTGCATCTACACGACCAGCCTCGGTATTAAAGGAAACCTTAAGGTTACGAACAGAAAGAACTGGATCTCCTGTTGGAGCGCCCTTTGGACCGTTTGATTCAAGCAGCTCGTAGCGAAGGACGTCGTCCATCTCTACACTTCCCTGCTTTGTTGAAGTATTAGTAGTGTCAGACATTATGCACGCTCCGTAGTTTCTTCAGAAACGATGCTTCCCTCAAGATCACCAAGCTGAGCGTCATCCTTGGAAGAATCCTCTTCCTGATCTTTGACGCTACCAGCAGCGCGTGAATAAGGGTCAAAGGCATCGCGAAGGCCATCGCCGATGAGCTGCAGGCCAACACAAACAACAATCAGAAATGCAGATGGAATCAGAATCATCCATGGAGTAGTAAGCATTGCAGAAGAACCAGCACTCAGAAGGTAACCAAGAGAAGTATCTGGTGGCTTAATACCAAGGCCCAAGAAGCTGAATGCAGTCTCAGAGTTAACGCCGCCAATAACAGCCAAGACCAAGTCAATAATAAGAATTGAACCAAGGTTTGGAATAAGGTGACGAACAATGATGGTAAATGGTGGAACACCCATGTACTTAGCGGCCTTGACGTAATCTCTCTCACGCAAAGACAGAGCCATGGTACGGATAGTACGTGCGCGACCAATCCAACCAAAAGCAGTCAGACCAAAGATAAGCATGAGCCAACCAGACTCACCGCCTGCTGCACGAACAATCATAGCAACCAGCAAGAAGCTAGGAATGACCATGAGCATATCAAGAAGCCACATACCAATCTTCTCTGGAATGCCACGGACATAGGCAATGGCAGTACCGATAATTGCAGAAATGATAGTGGTCAAGATTGCGTAGCTGATACCAATAGTCAGAGAACGACCAAGGCCGTGGACAACGCAAGCATACAGATCAATGCCAGCACCGTCAGTACCAAACCAATGCTTTGCATTAGGAGCCATGTTAATTGCAGTAAAGTCAGCGTCTGTGTAATTAAACGGAGTGGCATATGGTCCAAAAACTGCAATGAGAACCATAATTCCAAGAATAATCAAACCGATTACTGCAGAACGCTGGCGGAAGAAACGTCTTGCAATCAGGCCAGCATAGCTAATTCTTTTGACTTCTTTATTGTCAGACTTAGCATCTGCCTGAAGCTCACGCTCAGCGTTAGTAAGACCTGCATCAATGGAGACGTTTTTCTCGTCTTTATTCTGAAGCTCTTCTTTAGACATGTCCGCCTCCTTAGCTCATCTTAATTCGTGGATCAAGAGCAGCAGCAAAGAGGTCAGCCAGAAGAGCGCCAACAAGAGTCATTGCGCCAGAGAAAGCTGCAACTGCAACTGCACCGTGAATATTGTTGTTGTTAATACAGTTAATGAAGTACTCACCAAGACCGTGAATTGCAAAGACCTTCTCGGTCATAACAGCACCGGTAAAGATACCTGCAAGAGAGAAAGCAACTGAAACAGCAGTTGGAATCAAAGAGACGCGAAGAGCGTGCTTACGAATTGCCTTCTTACGAGTGAGGCCCTTAGCGCGAGCAGTACGAACGTAGTCTGCGTGCATCTCGTCAAGCAGGTACGTACGCTGAGATAGGTGGTAACCAACGGAGCTTACGATAGTAAGAACAATGGTTGGAAGAATAATGTGCTGGAGGAAGTCAATGAGCCACGTGAAGAAGTTTCCAGTATCTCCACTAGAAAGATCGGTTACGTAGAAAATACGAGTACCGGCACGTGCGTTAATCTCAATTGCCGCAAAAACAATCAAGATTGCCATAACAACAGTTGGAATAACCAGAAGAATCGAAGCAACACCACTTAAGAAGCGGTCCTGCCACTGATACTGACGCTGAGCGGTATAAACACCCAAGCTGACGCCAATAACGACAGACAAAATAGTTGCTGGAGTCATGAGCAGAATAGAAGCCATGAACTTTGAGCTCATCTCTCGGTTAACGTTATCGCCGGTTGGGGTCATACCAAAGTCAAACTTGGTAAGCAGATTGGTAATCCAGACCTGATAACGCTCAATAACTGGAGTCTTATCATTCAGATTAGTCCTATACAGATTTTCCTCAATAGACTCCTGTGGAGGACGTGGAGTACGCTGCTCAAAGTTGGAGCGTGGGTTCATAAACGATGATGCGAGGAAGAATGTGAGCGAAGTTGCAACAAAAATCATCACAATGTAGCTCAAAATCCTCTTTGTAACGTACCAAACAAACCGTGCCATTGACTCTCCTCACCGCCTTGCGCTTATCCACCTGATAAGCGAGGTTTTCTCGGTATGGCAACCTAGCATTCCTACAACAAACATGCCGTGAATACACAGCAAAGTGCAATTTTACCATGGATAAGTTGCCTAACTCAAAAAATATCTCTTAGATATCCATGATTATGCATACCAATCCCAGTAAAACGTATCCACATATAATGACTGTTTGACTCCAGCGTGCAGGTCACAATCAAATTTGTTTACATATGAGAAACGTTATTGAAAATTCTGTTAAGAAGAAAACTGCTATCTGTTACGTCCGGCCTTTTTGCTGGTGTTTCCATCAGCAAGTTTTTCTGTACTCAGCAGGCTACAAATAAAAAATGCCGAGAAACCCGGGTTTCTCGGCAGATGATTCAAAGGTAAAAATAGCTGCTTAGCCAATAGCGCCAACAGGGAATGTGAGAGCCATCACAATAGCGCAAACCAGGAAGATAGTTGTAGTGATGATGGTAAGGCGATCGAGGTTTTTCTCCATAATGCCTGAACCAGCGCTTGCGTTATACATAGACGAAGCAATCATGTCGGAAACGCCAGTGCCCTTTCCGGAGTGTGCCAGAACAAGCAGCACCGTCAAAATGCCAGAAAGAACAAACAGCACTAAAAGAATTGTATTCAGAACGCCCACGAGGTTCCCCCTCTTGCTGGCGAGAAGATCCAGCCCTAGTTATTTTTACGTACAAGAGAAAAGAATAGCACACGCCACTCCCCTTTGGGAATGACGTGTGCCAAGTTGCAAAACAAACAAGAACTTAACAGATGAGCCAAGCGCCTAACCGGAGTAAGGAGCTTTGTCAGAGTTTAGTTCATTGCGCTCTTTACCATTGCAACGAAGGAATCAGCCTTAAGAGATGCGCCACCAACAAGTGCACCGTCAACGTCCTCTTTCTCGAGGAAGCCGCCAACGTTCTCTGGCTTTGCAGAGCCACCGTAAAGAATACGGATGCCATCTGCAATTTCTGCGCCAAAGATCTCTACCAGGGTCTTGCGAATTGCGCCGCAGACTTCCTGTGCATCATCAGCAGTTGCAGTCATGCCAGTACCAATTGCCCAGATTGGCTCGTAAGCAATAACGTACTTGGAAGGATCGGTGATCTCTAGATCCTTAGTATCTGCCTTAATCTGGTCAACAACAAACTGAACGTGAGTGCCAGCGTTGCGAACCTCAAGAGACTCACCGCAGCAAGAAATAGGAACGATGTCATGAGCCATCAGAGCCTTTGCCTTGCGGTTAATGTCCTCGTCGGTCTCACCAAAGTAGCCACGACGCTCAGAGTGACCAATGATGCAGTACGTTGCACCAACAGAAGTCAGCATTGCTGGAGAGGTCTCACCAGTAAAGGCGCCGGACTCCTCCCAGTACACATTCTGTGCAGAAAGAGCAACAGAAGAGTTGGCCTGGGAAAGAACCTCAGAGACACCCTTAAGGTCTACAAGAGGTGGAGCAATAACAACATCAACGTTTCCGGTACCAGAAGCAAGCTGATCGACAATTCCCTGAGCAAGCTCAACGCCCTCAGCGAAAGTCTCATTCATCTTCCAGTTACCTGCAATCATACGATTACGCATCGAGAAGCGCCTCCACTCCTGGAAGTGCCTTACCCTCAACGAGCTCCATGGAAGCACCGCCGCCAGTGGAAATCCAGCTCATCTTGTCAGCAAGGTGGAACTTGTTAACTGCTGCAACGGAATCGCCGCCGCCGATAATGGAAGTGCAATCAGCATCTGCAACAGCACGAGCAACAGCCTCGGTGCCCTTTGCAAACTGATCAAACTCAAAGACGCCCATAGGACCATTCCAGAAGACGGTCTTTGCGCCCTTGATAGCCTCAGAGTAAAGCTCAACAGTCTTAGGACCAATGTCCATACCCATGCGGTCTGCAGGAATCTGATCGGAAGGAACTACCTCACCAACAGCGTCCTCACCAAAGTGATCGGTAACAACGTTGTCAACAGGAAGCAGAATCTTAACGCCCTTCTCCTCAGCCTTCTTGAGCATCTCGCCTGCGCGCTCAATCCAGTCTGGCTCCTGAAGAGAAGTACCAACGGTATAACCCTTAGCCAGGAAGAAGGTGTATGCCATACCGCCGCCGATGATAAGGGTATCAGCGGAGTCGATAAGGTGATCAAGAACACCAATCTTAGAAGAAACCTTGGAGCCACCAACGATAGCTACAAGTGGACGCTCTGGGTTAGAGAAGATAGAGGTAAGAGTATCAACCTCTTTCTCAAGCAGGAAGCCTGCGTATGCAGGAAGGTAAGCTGCTGGTCCCACAACGGAGCCCTGTGCACGGTGAGCGGTACCAAAGGCATCAAGAACAAAGATGTCACCATAAGAAGCAAGGGTCTTTGCAATCTCTGGATCGTTCTTCTTCTCACGCTTGTCAAAGCGGACGTTCTCAAGAACAAGAACCTCGCCATCCTTGAGTGCGTCTACAGCCTCACGGGCCTTCTCGCCATAGGTATCCTCAACAAACTTAACCTCGCGGCCAAGAAGCTCAGCAAGCTTCTCTGCAGCTGGGCGCAGGGAAAGCTCTGGCTGGAAGCCGGTGCCATCTGGACGGCCAAGGTGGCTCATCAGGATGACCTTTGCGTTGTGGTCGAGAAGATACTGGATGGTTGGAAGTGCAGCGCGAACGCGGGTGTCGTCAGTAACAACGCCGTCCTTTAGAGGCACGTTGAAGTCAACGCGCATAAGAACGCGCTTGCCGTCAACATCTGCATCGCGGACAGTCTTCTTTGTAAAAGCCATGTCACTCCTTTAAATACGTTTCCAACAAAAGAAGGCGCGATCGCGGCAGATGCTGCGACCGCGCCTAAGGCGTCTATGTAGCTAGAACTTAAGCAACGAACTTCTCGAAGTACTTGATGGTGCGGACCATCTGAGAAGTGTAGGAGTTCTCGTTGTCGTACCAAGAGGTGACCTGAACAAGAGTGGTGCCATCGCCAAGGTCAGAGCACATGGTCTGAGTTGCGTCGAAGATGGAGCCGTGAGTCTCACCGACGATGTCACGGGAAACAATGTCATCCTCGTTGTAACCAAAGGTCTCTGGGATAGTCTCTGCATATGCCTTCATTGCAGCGTTGACCTCGTCAACGGTGACCTTCTTGTCAACAACAGCATAGAGGTTGGTGAGGGAGCCAGTTGGCGTAGGAACGCGCTGAGCAGCACCAATGAGCTTGCCGTTGAGCTCAGGAAGAACAAGGCCAATAGCCTTTGCAGCACCAGTGGAGTTAGGAACGATGTTCTCTGCACCAGCACGGGAACGACGGAAGTTACCCTTGCGCTGTGGGCCGTCGAGGATCATCTGGTCACCAGTGTATGCGTGAATGGTGGTCATGATACCGGACTTGATAGTTGCGAAGTCGTTGAGACCCTTTGCCATAGGAGCAAGGCAGTTAGTGGTGCAGGAAGCTGCGGAGATGATGTTGTCATCTGCAGTGAGGGTCTCATGGTTAACGTTGAAGACAATGGTTGGGAGGTCATTGCCTGCAGGAGCAGAAATGACAACCTTCTTAGCACCAGCGTTGATGTGAGCCTGTGCCTTGTCCTTAGAAGTGTAGAAACCGGTGCACTCAAGAACAACGTCAACGTTGAGATCGCCCCAAGGCAGGTTGTTAGCGTCTGCCTCCTTGTAAATAACAATCTC
The DNA here is from genome assembly GCA_018363825.1 of Atopobium sp. Taxonomy (GTDB): domain Bacteria; phylum Actinomycetota; class Coriobacteriia; order Coriobacteriales; family Atopobiaceae; genus Lancefieldella. The sequence continues at coordinate 7,590 of JAGZNE010000069.1, forward strand.
GTGACCGTCAACGATGATGGAGTGGTCAGTTGCCTCTACCTTGTGATCGCGGGAATAGTTGCCCTGAGTAGAGTCATACTTCAGAAGATATGCAAGCATCTCTGGAGAAGTA
>JAGZNE010000070.1:0-7629 GCA_018363825.1 Atopobium sp.
CACCTCACTTAAGGGAGAAGATCTTAAGCGTGCTCGTCAGAAGATGAAGCTTATCTTCCAAGATCCTTACAGTTCGCTGAACCCTCGTATGACGGTCATGGATATCATTGGCGAGCCTATTGATATTGCAGGTACTTATAAAACAAAGTCAGAGCGTGATGCTCGCATTGAAGAGGTAATGGAGGAAGTTGGCCTTAACCTTGAGTTCAAGTACCGCTACCCTCACGAGTTCTCGGGCGGTCAGCGCCAGCGTATTGGTATTGCTCGCGCTATTGTGCTTGAGCCAGAAATTGTTGTCTGCGATGAGCCTGTTTCTGCTTTGGACGTTTCTGTTCAGGCCAAGGTAATCAACTTGCTTGAAGAGCTTCAGAAGGACCACGGTCTGGCATACATCTTTATCAGCCATGACCTTTCCGTTGTTCGCCACATTGCTGATACTGTTATGGTCATGTACCTGGGTCACCAGATGGAGTTTGCCACCAAAGACGCCCTCTTTGAGCGTCCTTTGCACCCATACACTCAGGCACTTTTAGACGTTATTCCTCGTATTCGCCACGAGCGTATCCAGGAAAAGCGCATTCTTCAGGGTGATGTTCCAAGTCCTGCTAATCCACCTTCAGGTTGCGTATTCCACACGCGCTGCCCTAAGGCAATGAAGGTTTGCTCCGAGCGCATTCCTGAGCGCATCGAGGCTGAGCCAGGTCACTTCTGCGCTTGCCACCTGTACAACGCATCTCTCTCCGATGCTGAGCGTACACCACAGGTGGCTCACGCTATTGAGGCGGCTCAGAAGGCCGTAGAAGAAGCGCGCCTTGAGGAGAAGATTTCCGAGTAGCGCATCTTATTGTCGTGTCTTAAAACGGCATACAAACACAAAAATGGCGAGAAGACCAATTGATCTTCTCGCCTTTGTTTTTGGGTGTAGGAAGCCTTACTTCTTCTTAACCTTATCGAAGTGAGGGTTAACCAGAACGCTGAGGCCGGTAAACTCTGGCTTCAAGACGTAAGGCATCTGTGGCCAGTCGATAGGCAGGCAGGCGTAGTCTGTGTGAGTCATAAGACTGTCTGCCTGGCGGGTAAGCTCCAGGACCTTGTCGTTGTTGTTAACGGTAAGGCGAGCCTGGTCAACCAGGTTGTCAAACTCGGTGCTGTTGTAGAAGGAAGACTTCTTTGCGGCGCGGTCAGAGCGGAAGTAGGAGCCCATGTGCTCAACACCCTGGAAGGAGAGGGTAGACCAGGTAACAAGAGTGACTTCAAGGTCACCATTGGTGCGTGCGTCGCTCCAAACACCAGAGTCAATAACGCTTACGTTACAGGTAACGCCAATCTTGGACCATGCATCCTGAAGGGCAACCATGAGGTTTTGATCCTGGCTTCTGACCTGTGCGTTAAGAGTGAGGTTAGAAACACCAGCCTCTGCAAGAAGTTGCTTTGCCTTGTCTACGTTGTACTCAAACTCTGGAGCGGACTCGTTGTAGCCGGTCTCAGAAGATGGGATAAACGACTTAGCAGGCTTTGCAACACCAGAAAGAATGGTGCTACAAATGGTGTCTCTATCAATTGCCATAGAGAGTGCCTGACGAACGCGAACATCTTTGAGGTTCTCGCTCTTAAGGTTCAAGTTTACAAACTGCGTGGATGCAGGTGTGTAGTTGACAATCTCTTTGGAAATAGACTCATCATTTTGGTACTGCTGGATAAGAGACTGAGAAATAAAGACCAGGTCAACATCATTGTTCTTATAGTTAAGAATACGAGTATTGGCATCATCGATGTAAACAAATCTGAGCTCATCTAGGCCAGGCTTGCCCTCATGGTAGTCAGCAAATCCCTCAAGAACAACCTCAGTAGTGCTGTCGTTTGAAACAAGCTTATAAGCGCCAGTACCAATGAAGTTGGTCTCAGTACCCCATGCCTCACCGGCTTCTTTGCAAGCCTTCTCTGGGTAGATAACAGCGTAGAACTGAGCCATAATTGCATTAAAGGTTGAATAAGGCTGAGTCAGTTTGATGTCAAAGTGACGGTCATCCTTAATAACAACACCAGAAAGTTCCTCTGTTGTGCCGGCAATGATGTCTTTAGCACCCTCGATGTATGCGTACGAGTCAATTGAGGTTGCCTTAGTAGCTGGCAAGAACATACGCGTCAAGGTGTATTTAACGTCAGAGGACTTAAGGGTCTCTCCGTTGTGGAACTTGATGCCATCCTTAAGCTCATATGAGTAGGTAAGACCATCATCAGAGACGGTAGGAAGGCCAGTTACCAGGTTTGGCTCAATTTCTTTTGTGTCTGGGTTAAGCACCAGCAAAGATTCTGCAACTGCCTCAGATACGCCAACAGAACCAGAAGTCTTTTGAGTATCAAAGGTTACCTTTGGGTTATTTACGCCAAAGCGCAATACTTTTTTATCAGAGTCTCCGCCAGCTGAACCGCCACAAGCAGAAAGTAGTGAAGCAGAACTAGCGGCAACGGCAGCCGCCAAAGATCCACGTAAGAATGTTTTACGGGAAAGGTTAGTAAATACATGCTCTTTCATAGGGCGCCTTCCGTTTGTATCTTCAAAACATGAAGTTTAAATGTAAGAACTGGCTTCTTAATACCCAAATTAATTGTATGCAATACAGAAAAATGTTTCATGAGTGAAAAAACATTGTGAAGGAAGAGTTGTCAGGGTGGCATGAAGAACGTAAAAGCGATAAAGTCATAGACTCATTAAGGGTATACCTTTAACGTGAATTTAGATAGAAGTACTGACTGATAAGAGGGTTTTGTGGTTATTCCAGATATCGTAAAAGATGCATTCAATGATGTTCCAGATCTTCCTGCTTCTGAGCGTCCTCTTATCTGTGTAACCCCTCGTTGGATGCCTGAAGAAAATTTTTCTGATTCTGCTTCTGTATCACAAATTCAGTTTGATGCCATTCTTGCAGCTGGCGGCATTCCAATCATGATGCCTTTAACAGAAGATCCAGAAGTTATTGGTCAGTTTGTTGAGATGTGTGACGGCTTCTGCCTCACTGGTGGTCATGATGTTGACCCTCGCAATTGGGGAGAAGAACCACGCGACCTTAATCGTTTGTGTCCTATACGAGATGCGCTTGAGTTTGAGCTGGTAAAGCAGGTACTTGCTGCAGATAAACCTTTACTTGCTATTTGCCGTGGCCTTCAGCTTTTAAATGTTGTGCTGGGCGGTACGCTTGTACAAGATCTGCATACCATGGAGCCAGCAGAAAATCATACTTTCTGGACTCATTCAGCAAATCTGTATCATCCAGCTCATGCTGTTCATGTTCAAAAAGACTCTTTGCTATACAACGCCTTGGGCCAGGTAGAGGACATTCAGGCAAATTCATATCACGATGAGGCACTCCGAAAGGTGTCTTCTGAACTTACGGTAGTTGCCTATGCGTCAGACGGCATTATTGAAGGCGCTGAGGTCAAGGGGAAGACGTTTGCCTTAGGCGTACAGTGGCATCCAGAGTATGGATGGCATTACAGCAAGGCTGATTGCGAACTTTGGAAATCCTTTGTTACAGCTTCACGAGCCTCACGGTCTTCTCGTTAATACATTGATACTCTAAACTGCGTTAACTATTTGGTTAGCGCAGTTTTTTGTAAGGGAGTTTTATGAGTGACGTTCTAGATAGATTTATTGCGTATTGCAAGGTTTCTTCTCAGTCTAATCCTCTGACGGCAGATGCCGTTCCTTCAACTGAGTCTCAGCACCAGATGGCTGAGGTTGTTGCGGCTGATCTTCGTGAGCTTGGTGCAGAAAATGTAGTTGTTGATGAGCACGCCTACGTGGTTGCTCACTGGCCGGCAAGCAAGGGTTTGGAGGACCTTCCAACTCTTGGTTTCTGCTGCCATATTGATACGGCTTGGCAGTCTTGGGGTAACCCCGTTCATCCTCAGGTTGTTACGTATGAGGGCGGCAAGCTGGTAGTTGGTTCTGATCGCGAGGGTAGAGAGGTCTATATCAGCCCTGAGACAAATCCTCAGCTTGAGCATATGGTTGGTTGGCAGCTGGTTACCACTGATGGCACGTCGCTGCTTGGCGGCGACGACAAGGCTGGCATTGCCATGCTGGTCAGCTTGCTCGCTCGCTACAAAGAGCATCCAGAGCTTAAGCACCCACGTATTGCACTTGCGTTTGTTCCTGATGAGGAGATTGGCCACGGCGCTGCTCTTCTCGACCTTGATACCTTTGGTGCTGCGTATGGCTATACCATTGACGGCGGTCCCTTTGGTGAGTTCTGCTACGAGACGTTTAATGCCGCTGAGGTGTTTGTACGTGCTCACGGACTTTCGGTTCATACAGGTACCGCAAAAGGCCAGATGATTAATGCGTCTGAGGCAATCATGCGCTTCCACGAGCTGCTTCCCCCTGCGGAGCGTCCTGAGTTCACTGAGGGCTATGATGGCTTCTTCTATCTGGAACGCGTCAATGGTGATTGCGAGTCTGCTCGCGCTGATTACATTATTCGTGACCACGATCAGGCAAAGGTTGAGCGTCGCAAGCAGTTGATGGTTGACGCTGCGGCGTATGTAAACAAGCAGATTGGCTCCGAGGTACTCTCTGTTGAGATTCACGACCAGTATCACAACTTGGCTGATATTGTCCTAAAACCTGAGTATGCGCACTTAATTGAGAACGCTCGTACTGCATACGAGAAGGTCGGCGTAGAGATGACCTGCATTCCAATGCGCGGCGGCACCGACGGATCCCAACTTTCCTTTAGAGGATTCCCGTGCGCTAATCTTTCTGCTTGCTACTACAATGCTCACGGTGTCAGAGAGTTTGTTCCTGTCCCAGAGCTTGAGAGCATGGTTGACATGCTTGAGCACCTGGTAGAGCTCTACACCCATCCACAAAACTAGGAGATTTCATGACTCATTTTGAGACTGATACACAGTATCTGATTGACACTACAAAGAAACTTGTTGAGTGCGATAGTCCTGTTGGCTACTATGAGCGCATTCACGAGCTGCTCCGTGAGCTTGTCGCTGAGGCAGGCTATGAGCTTCAAATTGACAATAAGGCTACTGCATACGTCCTGGTAGAAGGCAAGGATACCAGCAAGACTGTTGGCGTTAATGCTCACCTTGATACCATTGGCCTGATTGTCCGTGGCTTCAACTCAGACGGTACGCTGCGCGTTCGTCAGCTGGGTGGCATCAACTACCACAGCATTGAGGGCGAGACCTGCCACGTTGTCTGTAGAGACGGCTCCATTGTTGACGGCCAGGTAATCTGCAACCACCACTCCGTTCACGTCTTTGAAGACGCTAGAACCATGGAGCGCAACGAGGACAATATGTCCATCTCGCTTATCGCTGACGTTTCTTCCCCTGAGGAAGCTCGTGCACTGGGCGTTTCCGAGGGCGCGGTTGTTGCTATTGACCCACACTTTGAGATGTATGACAACGGCTATATGGTTTCTCGCTTTATAGACGATAAGGCTTGTGTTGCAGCGCAGCTTCATACGCTCCGTTGGCTTGCACAGTCTGGCGAGAAACCCCTCTATAACACCTTGTTTGCATTCCCCATGTACGAGGAGATTGGTCACGGCGGCGCATTCTTGCCTGTTGAGGTAGATGAGTACGTATCGCTGGACATTACCCTTATTGGTCCAGATTACAATTCAAATGAACACCACGTAGGCATCATTGTTTCTGATATTCGCTCGCCTTACGATTGGGAAGTTTCCAACAAGCTTATTGCCTGCGCGCAGGAGGTTGTTGAGCCAGAAAAGTGGAATCAGCAGGTTGCCTTCCACTTCTCAACTGACGCAAATGCTGCGTACTTCTCTGGTAATGATCTGAAGAGTGGCGCATTTGGTCCAGCATGTCTCAACACTCACGGTCGTGAGCGTTGCCACATTGATGCAATCATCGGTACCGAGAATCTGTGCCGCGCTTACGTCCTTGGATATGGCGAGAAGAACTAGTTCTTCTCGCCATGGGTGCGTCTTGCTCTTATGGATGTATCAAAGAGTTTGCAAGATATGCTGTATATCGTATGAATTTTGCTGTAGACGTGATAAGGTAGCCATAGTTAACTTTTCGAGTCAGGAGTGATTCATGGATAGACGTTCGTTCCTTAAGCTTGCAGGTCTTATTCCAGCTACAGCACTGTTTGGCTGCAAGGGAACAGACCAAGAGAAGTCTCAGGACGCCACAAAAGATGAGGCTAAGAAATCTGATCCTGTTGCGGTAAAAGTTGCAACGCTCAAAGGACCTACTGCTATGGGCTTGGTTAAGTTCATGAGCGAGGTTGAGGCGCAAAATATCACCGATAACAACTACTCGTTTGAGATTTTGGATGCTCCTGATCAGGTAGTTGCTAAGGTTGCCCAGGGCGATGTTGACGTTGCATCTATTCCTGCAAACCTTGCAGCTACGCTCTTTAACAAGACCAAAGGCGCCTATAAGGTAGCTTGTCTTAACGTATTAAACGTCCTTTACATTGTTGAGACGGGTAGCGCTATCTCTAAGCTTACTGACCTCAAGGGAAAGACGCTCTACGCTTCTGGTAAGGGTGCTGTTCCAGAGTACACATTGTCCTACCTGTTGAGCAAAAATGGTATGACACTTGGTGAGGATGTCCAGGTAGAGTGGAAGAGCGAGCATACCGAGTGCGTTGCTGCTCTAGCGCAAGATCCAGAGGGAATTGCGCTGCTCCCACAGCCTTTTGTTACGGTGGCACAAGCCAAGAATAGCCAGATTCGCATTGCAATCGACCTTGGCGCTGAATGGGAGGCTGTCAATCCTCAGAGCAAGCTGATTGCCGGCGTAACTATTATTTCTTCAAAGCTCATCTCAGATTCTCCGGATGCGGTAACAGCCCTGCTTTCTCACTACAAAGACTCTGTTGCATTTGCGGTTGATCATCCAGATGAGGCTGCTACGCTTGTAGGTAAATACGGTATTGTTCCAGAGCCTATTGCTAAGGTTGCGCTGCCTAAGTGTAATATTACGTATATTGATGGTGCAGATATGAAGAGCGCGCTTTCAAGTTACTTAGGTATTCTGGCTGAGGCTAATCCTCAGTCAGTAGGCGGACAGGTTCCTGGAGACGATTTCTACTTTGGCGCATAACCCGCACATAAAAGATAGTATTTCTGCCCGAGGTGGCGCCGAGAAAGGCGCTGCCTCGGCAGATTTTTCTGTCGAGAAAAACGATCAGGCCCAAAGCGCAGGTCAGACCCAAGGTTCGGGCCGCGTGCAAGGCAAACCGACTGCGCGCAAAGTTGCTTCTAGCTGGGGAGCTCGTTTAGGAGCTCTGGCATTTTGGCTTGCCGTATGGCAGGTAGCTGCAGTAGCCATCAATCAAGATATTGTTTTAACTTCACCTGTTCAGACTATCCAGACGCTTTTCTCGCTAGCTCAACTGCGCGAGTTTTGGATTTCTATTGGTCTTTCTCTTTTACGTATTTTTGCTGGTGGAGCGCTTGCTTTTACCGTTGGTTCCTTGCTGGCGTTTTTGAGTTTTAAGTACAAGCTGATCAAGATTCTTTTTGAGCCGCTTATTTCTACAATCAAATCAATTCCCGTGGCATCCTTTGTCATCTTGCTACTAATCTGGGTTCGCACGCCCTACCTCTCAATTTCAATTTCATTTTTAATGGC
>JAGZNE010000071.1:0-7601 GCA_018363825.1 Atopobium sp.
TTGAGGGTCAACGCTAATTTGAGCAAGGGCGTAATGGACAGGCTCGGCATCAGGCTTTCTTTTAAGGTCATCTCGCTGACCCAGAGCAAAGTCAAATCTACCTGGGAAGAAATTAGTCATTAAATCTGCAATAGCAAAGTCTGGCTTGTTGGAGACAACGGCACACTTAACGTCAGCCGCCCTGAGCGTATCAACCGCATCAAGGATACCAGGGTAGGGCGCAGTGTTATCCAAACTATGGTCAGCGTAGTGCTCCTTAAAGCATGCGAGTACGCGCTGGTATGTTGCATCATCGGTACCCTCTGGCACGGCGTCACGAATAAGCTTTGCAACGCCATTTCCAACCATCTGACGTACTTCATCAACGGTATAGGTGGGCATGTTGAACTGCTCAAGAGCGTAATTTGTTGCCCAAGCAAGATCAACTATAGTGTTAAGTAATGTGCCATCAAGATCAAAAACGGCGGCTTTATAGGCCATGAAAGCTCCAAGTTCTTCTCGCCCTGTAAGAGGGCTCATGTGTATCAATTTCAGTCTAGCGTAAAAGTGTGACGGTAAGTTATTTATTCCTCGTGAATCTCCACTAAGTTTAGATTGAGAGGATCCGACTAAACGTTGGAGAGTACAATGGTTTATCTATGAGCAAGGACGTGCCGTCTACACGTTTTTGCCGTCTTGAAGGCGCTTTCCGATTTGGCACAGGGAAGCAAAGACGAAAGGATAAAAATGGATTGTTCCTCAGAAAACCCCCAGAATTATTCCGCTCACGCAGCTGCTGATTTGCACAGCATGCATACGCATACCTGCGGAGAGCTTCGTGCAGAGCATATCGGTCAGACCGTTACGCTTACTGGTTGGGTTTGGCGTCGTCGTGACTTTGGTGGTCTGATTTTTGTTGACCTCCGTGATCGTGAGGGTTTAACTCAGATTCTGTTTGACCCAGATGTTGATGCAGAAACATTTGCAACTGCAGAGACTATTCGTCCTGAGTGGCCTGTTTTGATTTCTGGTACGGTTCAGCATCGTTCTGAGGGTCAGACTAATGAGGCTCTTGCTACCGGTGAGGTAGAGGTACTTGCTTCCAAGATTGAGGTTCTTAACACCAGTGCAGTTCCACCATTCCAGATTGAGAATCACATTGATGTTAACGAGGACCTTCGCCTGAGATATCGCTACGTTGACCTGCGTCGTCCTCAGATGGCACAGAATCTTCGTATGCGTTCTGATTTTGCATTTGCGCTTCGTGAGGCTTTCCATAAGCGTGACTTTACCGAGGTAGAGACTCCAGCGCTGTTTAAATCTACTCCTGAGGGCGCTCGTGACTTCCTGGTTCCATCCAGAATGCAGGGCGGAAACTTCTACGCACTGCCACAGTCTCCACAGCTGCTGAAGCAGCTGCTGATGATTGGCGGCGTTGAGCGCTACTACCAGATTACTAAGTGCTTCCGCGACGAGGATCTTCGCGCAGATCGTCAGCCTGAGTTTACGCAGGTTGATATGGAGATGGCATTTGTCCGCGAGGAAGATGTCATGACAGAGCTTGAGGATATTCTGGGCGATGCATTTGCAAAGATGGGCATTGAGTTCCCAGCTCCACTGCGCAAGATTCAGTACTGGGACGCAATGGATACTTACGGCTCCGATAAGCCTGATACCCGCATTGGTATGGAGCTCCACGACGTCTCTGAGGTCTTTAAGCAGTCCAGCTTTAAGCTCTTTAGCTCCGCTGCAACAACTGATGGTCAGTACGTTAAGGCAATTAACGTTAAGGGTGCAGGCACCTGGCCACGCTCTCAGGTTGATAAGCTTGCCGAGGTAGCCGCTGGCTTTGGTGCCAAGGGACTTGCATGGGTCGCCTTCAAAGAGGACGGTTCCGTGGGAGGTCCTATTACCAAGTTCTTCTCGCCAGAAGAGCTTGAGGCACTACGCGCAGAGATGTCAGCTGAGGCAGGGGACTTGATTCTCTTTGCTGTGGGCGGCCGCCTGGAGACAGATGAGATTCTTGGTGGTATGCGCCTGCATATGGCAAAGGTTTTGGATGTACCGCGAGAAGGTCATGATTTCCTCTGGGTTGTTAACTTCCCACTGTTCCACTGGGATGAGGAGACTCAGTCCTATGCTTCTGAGCATCAGCCCTTTACGCTTCCTCGTGAGGATGAGCTTGACCTTCTGGACACTGATCCTCTGGCTATGGGCTCGTATACGTACGACTTTGTTATGGACGGCTTTGAGGCTGGCGGCGGTGGAATGCGTATTCACAACGCTGACCTGCAGCTTAAGATTCTGGAGAAACTCGGCTTTACTGAAGAGCGTGCAAAGGCTCAGTTTGGCTTCTTGATGGAGGCTCTGACGTTTGGTGCACCTCCAATGGGTGGTTTTGCACTTGGTCTTGACCGCGTATGCATGTTGCTTGCAGGCGCCGATTCCATCCGTGATGTCATGGCATTCCCAAAGACTACTTCTGGCTCTGATCTGATGTCGAGTGCTCCTTCGCCTGTTTCTAATGAGCAGCTCAAGGAGGTTTCGCTTCAGACGCTTCCAAAAGAGGCATAAGCAAATCAAGCAAAGCAAGACAGTAAGGTACGTGGTGTTTTAACAATGAATGATGCTTCTGTAGAAGAAAAGGCTCCATCTGCTCGTGCTGAGTTAAAGGTTATCTTGGACCACTTTGGCGCGTATAAAAAGGACTTTGTTATGTCGGGACTCTGCGTGTTTGCAGAGTCCCTACTCGAATTAGTGATTCCTGTACTCATGGCTCAAATTGTTGACCAGGGTATTTTGCAAGGCAACCTTCAGACTGTTTTTATAAACGGTACCGTTATGGTTGTCTTTGCTCTTCTCGCCATGTTTGCTGGTATTGGTTATGCGCGCTACTCTGCAAAGGCAGCCATGGGACTAGGCGCACAACTGAGACAAGATGAATATCGCCGAATGGAAGAGTTTGCTTTTGCAAATCTTGATAAATACGATTCATCCTCTTTGGTAACGCGTTTGACCTCTGATGTAACCATTATTCAGAACGCCTTTGCAATGGGTACGCGCCCGTTTATGCGTGGACCAATTATGCTGGTCATGGGCTTGGTTATGGCGTTTATTATGAGCCCAGAGCTGGCGGTAGTGTACTTTGCGGTGCTGCCTTTCTTGGCTATTGCACTCTTCTTTATTGTGAAACGCGTTGGTCCTTTGTACCGCGTTATGCAAAGTGCAATGGATAAGCTTAACGAGGCGCTGCAGGAAGACTTTGCGGCTGTTCGCGCTATTAAGGCATATGTCCGAGAAGGATATGTCTCTGATCGCTTTGAAAAAGTTAATACGCAGTACGCGCAGACTGCTACAAAGACCTTTGGAACTTCCGTCTTAAATCTGCCTATTTTCCAAGCATCAATGTATGTCACTAACGTGGCTATTCTTTGGTTTGGTGGCCAGATGATTATGGCTGGCAGACTGGGCGTTGGTGAGCTCACGGGCTTCATGAGTTACGTACTGCTTATCATGAACTCTCTTATGATGATTTCTGGCGTGTTCTTGCTTACTGCTCGCGCCATTACTAGTGTGCGTCGAATCGGAGAGATTCTTTCCGAGGAGCCTGCTATTGAGTCTCCAGAGCACGGTTTGACCGACGTTAAGAATGGTGCAGTACGCTTTGAAAACGTATCTTTCAAGTACAGCCAGAGCGCTGAAGAGGATGTCCTTGAAGACATTAATCTCTCGTTTGCGCCAGGCTCTACCGTCGGTATTCTCGGTGGCACTGGTTCCGGAAAAACTACCCTTATCCAGCTGATTGCGCGCTTGTACGATGCAACTGAAGGCGCCGTATTTGTTGGCGAGAATGACGTCCGCTCCTACAATCTTGTTTCACTTCGTGATGCAGTATCTGTTGTCCTTCAGAAAAATGTACTGTTCAGCGGTACCGTCCGCGACAACCTGCTCTGGGGAGATCCTAACGCAACTGATAAGGAGCTACTTCACGCGTGTTCTATTGCATGCGTTGATGAGTTTCTTGACAGGATTGGCGGCTTGGACGGAGACCTTGGTCAGGGTGGCGTTAATGTTTCTGGTGGCCAGAAGCAGCGCCTTTGTATTGCGCGTGCGCTTTTGAAGAAGCCAAAAATTATCATTTTTGATGACTCTACCAGCGCGGTTGATACAGCAACCGATGCAAAGATTCGTGCTGGTCTTGCTGAGCTTGCTGACATGACAAAGATCATCATTGCCCAGCGTGTGAACTCGGTTATGGACTCAGATCAGATTGTCGTTCTTGATAACGGTAGGGTTCATATGACTGGCACCCACACAGAACTTCTCGCTAAGAGTCCTATCTATAGAGAGCTGTATGAGTCGCAGATTGGCGGTAGTCAGTCAGACATTGATGCTGCTGGTAAGGAGGTGTCACATGGCTAATCGCGCAGGAGGAGCACGTCCTCAAAACATCGGACATACCATTAGGGTGTTTGTCTCGTACTTAGGTCATGCTAAGAAGCGCCTTATGTTGGTGGCACTTCTTGTTTCTATCAGTGGTTTAGCAGCGCTCCTTGGCACCTACATGATTAAGCCTGTTGTTGCTGCAGTGGGCAGGGGAGACGTAAACGCATTTACCAACCTCATTGTATTTACAGCGGTTGTGTATGCAATTGGCGCTCTTACCAGTGTTGGTTACACGCAAATTATGGTTCGTGCTGCTCAGAGGATTGTTTTTGACATCAGACGAGACCTTTTTGAGCACATTGAATCGCTGCCCCTAAGATTCTTTGACCAGCGTACTCGCGGCGACATTATGAGCTTCTTTACAAATGACGTGGATACCATCTCGGAAGCGCTCAACAATAGCTTTGCCAACCTTGTTCTGGCGTTTATTCAAATGGTTGGTACGCTTGTGCTGCTCATTGTCCTTAACTGGCAGCTGACGCTCATCACTGTTCTCTTTGACGTTTTAATTGTGATTTATGCACGTTATGCAAGTAAGCGCTCTGCCAAGCATTACTCGGTGCAGCAAAAGAGCCTTGGTGTTCTCAACGGTTTTGCAGAAGAAACGATCTCTGGCCTTAAAGTGGTTAAAGTTTTTAACCACGAGGATGCAAACTTTGCCGATTTTCAAAAGGTTAATGACGAGTTACGGCACTCTGGAACAAGTGCTCAGGGTTATGCGGCAACTATGGTCCCTATTACGGTTTCATTGACGTATATCAATTACGCCGTGGTCACCGTGGTTGGTGCTCTGCTTGCGGTAAACGGACACGCAGACGTTGCAAGTCTTGCTTCCTACCTGGTCTTTGTTCGCCAGGCAGCCATGCCGTTCAACCAGTTCACACAGCTCTCCAACTTCCTGCTTACCGCTCTTGCCGGTGCCGAGCGCATCTTTGCGGTTATGGAAATGACTCCTGAGGTTGATGAGGGCAAGGTCGACCTGGTCCGCGTTAGTGGTTATGAGTCAGGAGAAGAGTCCTGGGCTTGGGTCAAACCATCTGGCGAGAAAACCCCTCTTGCTGGAGACGTTCGCTTTGATGACGTGACCTTTGGATACGACGATAATCAGACGGTCCTTGCAAACCTCACCCTGTTTGCAAAACCTGGCCAGAAGATTGCGTTTGTCGGCTCAACCGGCGCTGGTAAAACAACCATTACCAACCTCATCAACCGTTTCTATGACGTTCGTAGCGGAACCATCACCTACGACGGCATTCCAATCAACGACATCAAGAAATCTGCACTAAGGTCCTCCCTGGGTATTGTTTTGCAGGACACGCATCTGTTCACAGGTACCATTGCAGACAATATTCGCTTTGGTAAGTTAGACGCCACTGATGACGAGGTTATTGCTGCAGCAAAAATCGCAAACGCAGATAAGTTTATCCGTCGTATGCCACGTGGCTACAACACCGTACTTACCTCAGACGGCGCTAACCTTTCCCAAGGTCAACGACAACTTCTGGCAATTGCGCGTGCTGCTATCGCCGATCCTCCTGTACTTATCTTGGACGAGGCAACTTCCAGTATTGATACGCGTACTGAGGCACTTATCGAGAAGGGCATGGATGCCCTAATGGCAGGTCGTACTGTCTTTGTGATTGCTCACAGGTTATCTACGGTTCGTAATTCGGACGCCATTATGGTTCTGGAGCACGGTTGTATTATTGAGCGTGGTACTCACGATGAGCTTATTGCAAAGCATGGAGAGTATTATCAGCTGTATACGGGCTCGCGTGAGCTGGAGTAGGGGCATTTTATGTTTGAAGCGTTAGCTGTGGCTCTTGGTGGAGCTCTGGGTAGTTTAGGTCGCTGGCAATTGGGAGTCCTCTTTAAACAGTGGATTCCTAATCTGCCAGTTGGTACGTTTGCTGCAAATGTTGTTGCAGGTTTGATTATTGGCTTTGTTACGGGGCTTGATCTTGCAAGTCCACTTCAGCCACAGGTCAAGCTATTCTTAGCCGTGGGCCTTTGCGGAGGACTTTCGACCTTCTCGACCTTCTCAAATGAAACTCTTACCTTTATTCAAGCAGGTAATTGGACTGCTGCAGGTGTGAACATTGCAGTCAATGTTATAACGTGCCTGGTTGCTGTCTTTATTGGATTGAAATTATCAGCTGTTGTGTCGTAGCTTGATTATTCGATTATCTAAATTAAAAAGCTAGATATCCTTCTTTTGGATACCTAGCTTTTTAATTTGCTTTCTTTTAAATACCGCAGTTGCGTTTTATTTTGTCATCTTAGGCAGTATAAAGAGCACAATTCCCATGGTAACAAGAGGAATACAAGCTACGCACACAAGCACAAAGAGTGCATTCTGAGCTCCTGCAAGGGTGCTTGTAGCTAAGTCTGTAGCTCCAAGCTGAGAAGCCGCTACAACGCCAGAAATAACGCTGGTTCCCATAGCGCCAAAGAGCTGCTGCATTGTGTTAATAACAGCATTTCCATCTGCCTTGCGGTCTTCCGGTAAGTGTCCCAAGGCTACCGTAAAATTGTTTCCCATCTGAAGTGCCTGACCAATGGCAAAGATGGCAAAAATATACGTGATCATTTCTACGGTAAGTACGTGAACAAAGAGCAGCAAAAGGAGCATGCTGGTTAGGCAGCAAAGAATGCCTGTAACAATAGGCTTTTTAGCTCCTAGCTTGTCTAAAATTTGACCAGAAATTGGTGCCATAACTGCGCCAATAGCACATCCTGGAAGCATCTGAGCTCCTGCAGCGGTAGCGCCTGCACCCAGTACTAGCTGGGAGAAGTTAGGCAGAAGATATGACTGACCAAGAATAATAAATTGCAGAGCAACAATAGCAAAGAGCGAGAGTACAAAGCCCTTCTCGCTAAATACCTCAAGATTAATGATAGGGATCTTTGGAGATTTATCCGATTGCTCCTGGTATTTAAAGGAATTCTCGTGACGCACAAAAAGCGCAAGCGAGCCCACAAAAATCACCATTGCAAGCAAAACAGGAATGCTAAGCAGGCCAAACGCGCTGGACTCGTCAATAACAAAGATGAGCGCAATAAAACTTACGGTAAGCAGCAGCCAGCCAAAGACATCAAAAGAGATCACTTCAGTCTCATGGCTTTGTTGGATTGAGCTAATTCCCAGTACAAATGCCACAATCAAGAAGGGGAGA
>JAGZNE010000072.1:0-7415 GCA_018363825.1 Atopobium sp.
AAGCGCTCGACGGTATCACGCTCTTTGACTTCTTCGATACCGTTAGCAACGCCCTTCTTGCCCACAATAACCTGCCATGGGAAGCCGATAAGGTCTGCATCTGCAAACTTAACGCCAGGACGCTCTGCACGATCATCAACAACAGTCTCAAGACCAGCAGCAACACAGGCGTCAGCTACAGCACCCGCTGCATCCCAAATCTCTGGGTCTTTGTCAGAGAGACAAAGAACAGAAACCTCATAAGGAGCAACAGAGACTGGCCACTTGATGCCCTTCTCGTCATTGTATTGCTCAACAACAGCAGCAAGCAGTCTAGAAACACCAATGCCGTAGCAGCCCATAACCAGAGGCTTGTCCTCGCCGTTTTCGTCGGTGAAGGTTGCGTTAAGGGCAGAAGAGTACTTGGTGCCAAGCTGGAAGACCTGGCCAACCTCAATACCACGAGCGGCATGCAGAGGAAGTCCGCACTCAGGGCAAATATCGCCCTCCTGAGAAGTGACAAGGTCTTTCCACTCGTTAATCTCAAAGTCACGACCAAGCTCAACGTGATCAAGGTGATAGTCTGCCTTGTTAGCGCCACAGAGCCACCACTGAGTATCCTCAAGAGAGAGATCTCCAACAACACGGATTCCCTCAGGTAGACCAACAGGTCCAATGAAGCCCTTGATGAGGCCATACTCTTCAAGCTCTTCATCGGTCATCATGTGATAGTCACCAAAGACGTGCTCAGCTTTGACCTCATTGAGCTCATGTGTGCCTGGAACAAAGCACACGACCGGCTTACCGTTTTCATCAACAAGAGCTAGAGCCTTACGAGTTGCTGCAGGTGAAACGTGAAGGAACTCAGCAACATCATCAATGGAGCCAATACCAGGAGTATGAATCTCACACATCTTGCCAGACTCACGCTCTTCTACGTTGATCTTTGCAGCTGCAGCCTCAGTATCTGCAGCATAGCCGCAATCGCAATAGACCAGACTTGCCTCGCCAGCCTCTGCCAGCGCCATAAACTCAACAGAGGTGTCTCCACCAATCTGACCAGAGTCTGCAACTACCTGCAAAGCCTTAAGACGTGTACGGTCACAAACGTTCTGGTAAGCAACCTTCTCCTGGTCATAGCATTCTTGCAGCGACTCTTGATTTGCCGAGAAGGAATATCCGTCTTTCATAATAAACTCACGGCCACGCATAAGACCAAAGCGTGGACGACGCTCGTCACGGAACTTATCCTGAATCTGATAGAGCGTTACTGGAAGCTGCTTATAACTCTTGAGCTCGTTTCTAATAAGATCTGTGAAAGTTTCCTCGTGAGTTGGACCAAGAGCAAACTGACGATCATGACGGTCATGCATACGCATGAGCTCATCACCATAGACATCCCAACGACCAGACTCTTCCCAGAGCTCAGCGGGGGTCATAATAGGAACAAGAATCTCCTGAGCACCAATGCCGTCCATCTCATCGCGAATGATGGCCTCAATCTTTAAAAGAGAGCGCCATGCAAGTGGCAGATAAGAGTAAAGACCCGCAGCGGTCTTTCTAATCATGCCAGCACGAAGGAGCAGGCGGTGACTTGCAAGTACAGCCTCAGCTGGGTCTTCTTTGAGTGTTGGTGCATACAAAGAAGACATGCGCATCCAGTGCTTCAAGGTAGTTTCCTTTCAATATGAAGTAATACGTATAGTTTACTTATTTTTTGCCAAAACGATTCTCAATTTCGGCGAATAGCTCATCAACAATCTTATCTTCAGGCACTTTTCTAATAGGAGTGCCGTTTTCAAACAACACTGCTTGACCTTTGCCACAGGCTACACCAAGGTCAACACCCCTAGCCTCACCAGGTCCATTAACAACGCATCCCATGACTGCTACAGAAATTGGAGCACGAACGCCATCCAGGCGCTTGGTAACTTCTTCTGCAATAGGAATCATATCAACGCCACACCTGCCACAGGTGGGGCAACTCACCAGCTCTGGTTTAATGCGACGCATACCAAGAGCCGCAAGAAGCTCCCATGCTACGTGCACTTCTTCTACGGGATCGGCCGTTAGGGAAAGGCGCATGGTATCGCCAATACCGCCCTCAAGCAAAATGCCCACCGCAGCAGAATTCTTTACCGTTCCCTGCCTTAACGCACCGGCTTCTGTAACGCCTACATGCAGAGGAATCTGTGGAAGCTCCTTGGAAAGCGCTCGATATACCGCAAGCGTAGTGGGAACATCGTGAGCCTTTGCAGACAAGACAATGTCGTCAAAACCGCGAGAAGAAAAGTGCTCTACAAATGATTTTGACGACGCAACGAGTTTCTCGACAAGGGTCATATCTTGTCTTGTATCAAATTCTTTAGCAAGAGAGCCTGCGTTAACGCCAATTCTAATGGGAATATGTGCCTCTTTAGCTGCCTCAATGACAGCATCAACGCGCTCCATAGAGCCAATGTTTCCTGGGTTAATACGAAGAGCTGCCGCACCTCGCTTTGAAGCTTCAAGCGCCAGTTTATAGTCAAAGTGAATATCGGCAACAACAGGAAGTGGCGAGTATTTGCAAATCTCTTCAAAGCCATCAAGAGCCTTTGCGTCTGGAATTGCCACGCGAATAATCTCGCACCCTGCCTCGGCAAGCCCCTTGATCTGAAGGAGCGTTGCGTCTGGATCGTCTGTTTTAGTGGTGCACATAGACTGAACGGAAACGGGAGCGCCGCCGCCAACCTGGACAGATCCAACCATAACGGGATGCGTCTTTGTGCGAGCAATCTCAGACATAAAATCACTACCTAAAAAGTAAATGCAGAATATCGTTTCGGAGCGCTACAACAAACACAAACAGGAAAAATGCCAGTCCAATGTAAGACAAAATATTTTGAACTTTGATAGACAGAGGCTTTCTAATAATCACCTGAATTACCTCAATCAGAATCTTTCCGCCATCAAGAGGAGGAATAGGTAAAAGATTCATGAATCCAAGTGACATAGAAATAGCTGCTACCAGCATAATAAGAGTCGAGAAACCCTCTGCAGCAGCTTCTGATGCCATTACAGAAATTCCTACAACAGAAGACGACTGATTGAGAACTTCCATGGTCTGCGTAGGAATAATCAGCCTAAGTGCAAACTGACCAACCTGCGCGGCATACGATACGGCTGCAGCTGATGCGTCAATAAACGAGAAATGATAGGTGGTCATGACAGGTGTCACGCCGATGATTTTATCGTCAGGACGCAAAACAGGTTTAATGGTAGTTTCAAGTTGAATGCCATTGCGCTCATACGTGACAGGGATATCCTTGCCACCGGCAGACATTGCATCTTTGATAGCAGCAGTAAGGTCTTCCCAGGTATGTACCTCTACCTTGTTAAAGGTAAGAATAGTGTCTCCAGGAGAAAGGCCTGAAATAGCAGCAAGAGAGCCAGATTCAACGGATCCAAGCTGAGCCTTATTTTGAGCAGCAGGAATGCCAACAAACATCAAAGAGCCAACTACCAACACAAAGGCCAGCGCAATGTTGACCAAAGGTCCACCCAAAATCATGATCAGGCGCTTGGGAACATTTACACCAACATACGTATGAGCCTTTTCTTGAGCAAAGAAATCCTCGGCGGACATCTGAGGAACACGAGACTCCCCTGCTGCCGTTGAGCCTTCAAGCTCAAAGTTGTGGCCGCGATCATACTCACAGCGAAGCTCAGCGTCTCGTGCAAGCGTCTGAAACGTGGTATGCGCTAGCTCATCTGACTCTTTGACAAGCTCAATGGAGCCCCAATCTGCAAGGGTGTACAGCAGATTGTAGGCACGCTCATCCTCGCAGTTAAGTTTTGCTGCAAGAGCGCCAACCTCAAGTGAACCTACCTCTTGAACGCTCATAAGAGCCTGCGGAAGCAGCTCATCAAGCTCGCCTTCCATACCGCAGATGCGCGTATAGCCACCAAAAAGAAGTGGCGTTACACCAACCTCGGTACCGTATTTTTTGCTCTTATGAGAAAGCTTGTACTTGAACGGCATGCCCAAGAAGAACTCAGTTACACGGACGCCACACAGGCGAGCCATACCGTAATGGCCAGCCTCGTGAACAAATACAAGGAGCGAGAGGACCAAGAGTCCCCAAAAAATTGGTGAAAGAATAGCTAACAAATTCACAAAATTCCTATCCCACAAAAGAACGGGCTAAAGCTCGTGCCTCTGCGTCTACAAGCGTCAATTGTTGAAGGTTTTCTACCCTTTGAACTTCAGAGGCATTCATAGTCTCTGCAACAATGCGCTCAATATCAAGAAATGAACATCTTCCTCGTCTAAATGCATGGTTGGCAACTTCATTAGCTGCATTCATAATGCAAGGAAGCGTTCCACCAACAGTTCCTGCATGACGAGCAAGAGCTAGGCATCCAAAGGTTTTCTCGTCAGCATAGTCGCCTGTAAGAGGGGCAGTCTCCTGCCAAACAACAGGCTGAGCAATTGCTGGCCAACGATGTGGATAGCTCAGGGCAAACTGGATAGGCAGCCTCATATCAGAGGCTCCGAGTTGTGCCTTCACGGAGCCGTCAACAAATTCAACCATAGAGTGAATGCGACTCTGACGATGTACCAACACTTCAAGCTTATCCATTGGAGTATCAAAGAGATGATGAGCTTCAATAAGCTCAAGGCCCTTATTCATGAGCGTGGCGCAATCGATGGTAATCTTGGCACCCATCTTCCAGGTTGGATGCGCCAAGGCGTCGTCGGCCGAAACGTGTTTGAGCTGCTCGCGAGAATATCCGAAGAACGGACCACCAGAACAGGTCAGCCAAATCCTCTGGATATCAGCGGGGTTCTCGCCAATAAGGCACTGGAAGATAGCGCTATGCTCAGAATCAACGGGGATGAGCTGACCAGGCTTGACCAGAGGCATCAGAAGGTCTCCGCCAACAACAATTGACTCCTTGTTTGCGTAAGCCAGCACTTTGCCAGCCTTCACAGCGGCCAGACCAGCGTAAATGCCAGCCTCTCCCACCACTGCGTTGACTACGCAGTCAACCTCATCCAGCTCAGCAAGCGCCTGAACGGCCTCAGGGCCAAAGCTTGCTTTGCAGCCTTGAGGCAAGCTGTCGAGAAGAGCGTTGCCCTTGACACTTGCATCGGCAAAAGCAACGTATTTGCAGTTGAACTCAGCTGCTGCCTTCACGGCAAACTCAACCGACGACCTCACCGCAAGGGCAACTACCTCCACCTTTTGCGGGAAATGACGGCATACATCAAGCGTCTGCATACCAACAGAACCCGAAGCTCCAAGGACAGCAACACGCAGAGGCTCATGCCTTACAGCACGAGGCGCGGTATCTTCAAAAATGCTCAAAACCTATGCTCCAAACGGCAGCGCAATAGGTAGCTTGACCTGGCTAAAGAGCACGGCAAGCTGGAAGAGCAGAAACGCCGCCATAGTTCCAAAAATCATCGAATCAGTTCTATCAAGTAGGCCACCATGACCAGGCATAATTGAACCAGAATCCTTGAGGCCCACTCCTCGCTTAATGCGAGACTCAAAGAGGTCTCCAACAACAGAGAAGATGCCTTCTGTTACGCCAAAAAGCAGCGCAAATAGTGGATTCATATCAATTGCGCCAAAAACTGCCATCAAGAACCACACAAGCATTGAACCTAAAAGACCACCGTAGAAGCCCTCCCAACTCTTATTGGGAGAAATTCTTGGCGCCAGTTTATGTTTGCCAAATTTGGATCCAAACAAATACGCAAATGAATCATTAGCCCACACAGAGAGCATGACGGCAAGCGTGATCCAAGGAATAGAAAAACTAGGCTCTGTGGACCTTAGAAGCACTACCGTTGAAAGTGAAAGCGAGGTATACAGTGGTCCAAAGGCCGTAACTGCCACGTCTGCAAGGTTTGCTCGCGGTGTTAAAACATACCAAAGTCCGCAAAGAATAATCAAAAGCAGAGAAAATACCAGCGGAAAGACGTGACCAAAGTACGCAATTATGGGAAAAACAAGCGAGAAGACAAGGCCAAGAGGCTCGTTTGGCATACGTCCGCCCATGCGGCAAATATGGAAGAACTCAGAGCAGCAGAGCCATGCCATGCCAGCAATCAAAACAATAGTGGCTTCTTTGCCAACAAACAGCGCAGCAAGTACAATAGCTGCATAAACTACGCCAGACAGAGTCCTTGTCAAAAGCTTCTCGGTAACGCCACGAACTCGCTGACCCATAAGGTTACCAGCGGATCGTTGCAGCTCTTTAAGTGAGCGACGAATCTCCAGCTTTTCAATCTGTCTATCAATTCCAACGCTCCCTGTTTCTTCAGGATTAGGCTGAGCATCAGCAGGAATCCTAGAGGTAGGCCTTCTGGAATCGCGCGTATTGTCCACCACTATTTCACTCCTCCGAATCGCCTTTCGCGACCCTGATAGTCCTTAATGGCGCGCAAAAAATCCCACTTAGAGAAGTCAGGCCAGTAAGTTTGCGTAACATACAGCTCCGAGTAAGCCAGCTGCCATAGCAAATAGTTAGAAAGCCTCAGCTCTCCTGACGTACGAATCAACAGGTCTGGATCAGGAAGACCTGCCGTATAGAGGTTCTTCTCAAAATCTGCTGGAGTCACCGAGTCAGCAGACACGGTGCCCTCAGCAATTTGATTAGCGAGAAGAACAGCTGCCCTGGTTAGCTCTGCACGAGAGCCATAGTTAACAGCCAGTGCAAACGTCATACCAGTGTTTTGCGCAGTCTCATCAAGTCCGCGCTGGAAGGTCTTGCGGGTCTTTTCTGGCAAGGCATCAAGGTCACCAAAGAAACGCAGCTTGACGTTTTCTTGATGGAACAGCGGAAGCTCTTTGAGCAGCGTCTCTGCAAACAAACGCATGAGCAAGTCAACCTCACGCTGAGGACGTTTCCAGTTTTCTGTGGAGAATGCATAAACTGACAGAACGTCCAATCCAAGACGCACACTAGTAGTAACAGCCTCGCGCAAAGAAAGAACGCCGGCCTTATGACCTTCGGTTCTATCAAGTCCACGAGCCGTAGCCCATCTACCGTTTCCATCCATAATGATGGAAACGTGAGACGGAATAGTTTCTAAATTGATATCAGAAAGACTGATATCTTCTGGTGCGTCAGAGAAATACTGGACGAGCTTGTCTGTATCAAACTGCACTTAAATCTCCATGATTTCTGAAGTCTTGGTCTTAAGAAGAGACTCAATTTGTGCAATATAGGTATCAGTCAGCTTCTGAATACCGTTCTTCTCGCGCTTCTGATCGTCCTCAGACAGCTCCTCATCGCGCTCAATCTTGCCATTAACGTCACGACGGACGTTACGAACAGCTACGCGAGCTTCCTCAGCAATCTGAGAGCACTCTTTAGCAAGCTCACGACGGCGCTCCTCGGTTGGCATTGGGAAAGGAAGCCTAATAGCAGAGCCATCATTA
>JAGZNE010000073.1:0-7237 GCA_018363825.1 Atopobium sp.
AAGTAATTGATAGTGACTTTAAGGTTTGCAGAGAGGTGGCATAATGTAGGCTAGAAGGTAGTAAGGAAATAGCCTTACACCACTTTTTGAGACGTAACTACATAGGTGTGTTCGGGCTTCTAAAAACGTGTAGATTATCCGACATAGGTGTGTTCTGACAGTATCAACGCTACCCAAACAAAAAGCCCCGCCAACTGGCGGGGCTTTGAAGTGCAGTTTTGTCACCGGTCGCGATTTCGCGCTCGTCGCGCATCGTCGCGCACGTCGCGCTCGTCACGCTCGTCGCGCAGCGCGGACCAGAGAGCTTACTCCTCCTCGAGAGCAGCAGCAATCTCGTCGGTGATGTTCATGGTGCTGTAGACGTTCTGAACGTCGTCGAGCTCGTCGAGCTTATCGATAAGACGCTGAACCTTCTTTGCATCAGAAACAGAGACGTCAGTTGGGGTGGTTGGAACCATAGTAAGCTCGGAACCCTTAACCTCAATGCCCTGAGCCTCGAGGCCCTTCTGGACATCCTGCATCTTGTCGTATGCAGTCCAAACAATCCACTGATCGCCAGCATCCTCGTAATCGTTTCCGCCAGCCTCGGCAACTGCCATCATGAACTCGTCCTCGTCGACAGCGTTCTCGCGGTCAGCAACCTTCTTCTCCTCGGAGACAATAACCTTGTCAACTGCGATGGAGCCCTTGCGCTCAAACTGGAACGCAACGGAACCAGCGGTACCAAGATTGCCGCCAGAGTGGGTAAATGCGGAACGAACGTCTGCTGCGGTACGGTTCTTATTGTCGGTCAGGCAGTCAACGTAAACTGCGACGCCTGCAGGACCGTATCCCTCGTAAACGATCTCCTCGTAAATGGCAGCATCAGCACCAGCGCCAAATGCCTTATCGATAGCGGCCTGAATCTTTGCGTTAGGCATGGAAACCATGCGAGCACGGGCAACAGCGGCAGACAAGCTAGCGTTGTTGTCCGGATTTGGGTCGCCACCCATCTTTGCGGCAACAGTGATGTTGCGGGAAAGCTTAGAGAACAGCGAAGAACGCTTAGCGTCGATAGCTGCTTTCTTGTGCTTGGTTGTGGCCCACTTAGAGTGTCCGGACATTGCACTCTCCTTCTTTAGAGGTTCGAAAACCTAATTATCACATTAGCCCTTATACGTTACACGAAATCAAGAAACGAGAAAAGACTTATTTTGCAGATATGGAGACTAAACGCACACCATACGTCGAGAAACCCGTGAGCTCGCAAACCCTGCGCACCTCCACGCAAGTCCGCGCACCATCGCACACCTCCACGCGCAACACGTCCGCTCCTACTCCACCAGCTCAACGTGGATGGACTCCGCGATCTTCTCGACCAGCGCAAAGTCGCCCAAGCCAGCGCTCATCGCAACGTTTCCGCCGGTAGCCATCGCGCGCGTCAGAGCCTTCTCGACAGCCGACGGATCCTCAAGCCAAACCGACATGAAGCTTGCCAGCGTCGAATCGCCCGCGCATGCCGTCGAAAGCACCTCTACCTGCGCAGCATTTGCGTGCCAGACGTGCTCACCGTTGAAGAAGTACGCGCCTTCGCCGCCAAGCGTGAGCAGGATGTTCTTTGCTCCGCGTTCGTGAATCTTGTGGAGGGCGAGAAGAACGTCGGCCTCGTTATGGACGTCGACACCAAAGATCTCTGTCACTTCTTCGTCGTTTGGCTTAATGAGCAGCGGTTTTTTCTCGACAAGTTCTGCGAGGTGCTTGTGAGAGATATCAAGAACCAGCTCAGCGCCGCGCTCATGACAAAGATCAAAGAGCTCGTCGTAGAAGGTTGGATCCATCTCAGGAGAAAGCGAGCCAGAAACCACCAGCACATCCAGGTCGGGCGCAGTACGCAGCAGCTCAAGCATCTCGTCTTGCTTAGAGCGAATAACAGGAGCACCTGCATTAGGGAACTTGAGCTCGCCTTCTGGTGTGGTCACAAAAATGTTTACGCGGGTAATACCGTCAATCCACACAGGCTTGACCGGGCAAATCTTGGACGCCTCTTCAACAATATAGTTGCCCGAGAAGCCGCCAAAAAATCCCAGGATAGTGGACTCAACGCCGTAGTGAGCAAGCGTAAATGAAACGTTCAGACCCTTGCCGTTTGGTGTGTAAACGGCATCAGTTGTGCGGTTGACGTGCGTATAAGAAGGAACTCCCGAATTGACGTTCATGTCGATTGCAGGATTAGTGGTAAGTGTGTAAATCATCAAAGCTCCCTCTGAAACAAATATGGACCCGACGAAATCGCCGAGTCCATATTTTACTTCGATTATCTGAGTCTGCACTCAAACTATATGTAAATTCTGGGCAAAACTCAAACGCCGCCGAGTGCGTGCTAAGCGTAACGCTTAGTCCTCGACCAGCTTGTTGCCGTTCTTGCGGTACTCGTATGCCTTGAAAGCAACAAAGAGAATGCCGCCAACAACAGCGCCAATGAGAATGGCGAGAACCCATTTAAGGCCGCCATCAACAACTGGAAGAACCAGGAAGCCGCCGTGAGGTGCTGGATCGTGAACACCAAAGAGCAGGGTCAGGATGGAGCCGATGGAAGAACCGATCATCATGATAGGCATAACAGGCCAAATGTTCTTGGTCATGAATGGAATTGCGCCCTCGGTAATGTGGGTGCAGCCAAGAATGAAGTTGACCAGGCCAGCGTTGAAGTCGGACTTGGTGAAGTACTTCTTACCAACGACAACAGCAAAGGTGGTGATCAGTGGAGGAACAATACAAGCAGCGGAAACTGCAGCCATGAAGTTAGTACCAAACTCATAGGTTGGGGTACCAACACCAGCAGCAAGAGCCTCGGTCAGAAGTGCAGTACCGGTAACGTAAGCTGCCTTGTTGACTGGGCCGCCCATGTCAAATGCGGCCATGCAACCAATTGCAAGACCAAGGACAATTGGACCAGAAGCAGACAGACCGCGCAGGAAGTTCATCATGCCAGTGTTGATTGCTGCCATTGGACCAGAAATACCCAGCATAACCAGGCCAACAATGGTGGTGGAAAGCAGTGGGTACAGGAAGATTGCCTTCAGGCCATCAAGGTTCTTTGGAAGACCTGCAAGGAGCTTCTCAAGACCAACGATGACATAACCGGCAAGGAAGCCGCCGACGATACCGCCCAGGAAGCCAAAACCAACGCCAGCGCCACCAGCATCAATCATGCCAGTGTTAGGGTTAATTGGAAGACCCTGGATAGCAATCATACCTGCAACAAAACCAGGAACCAGAGCAGGACGCTTACCGATAGACTCAGCAATGTAAGCAGAAAGAACTGGAACCATAAGGCCCATTGCAATGCCGCCGATAATCTTGAGCATGGCAGCAAAGCTGTTGTAGTCAGGTGCAGTGGAGCTGAAGGAAGTAATACCCCAGAGGAATGAAACTGCAGTCAGAACACCACCAGCAACAACAAAGACCAGCATGTGGCTGACGCCGTTCATGAGGTGCTTGTAGATGATGTGGCCTACAGACTCCTTCTCAATGGTGCTCGAGACTGGAGCGTCGTCTGCCTCTGCAAGCTCGCCCTCAGGCTGAGCAACAAGAGCACGGTCGATAAGACCCTCTGCATCCTTAATAGCTGCAGTAACACCAACATTTACCATTGGTTTTCCGGCAAAACGCTCAGCCTGAACGTCCTTATCGGCAGCAACAACTACTGCCTTGGCGTTCCTGATTTCAGCTGCGGTGAGCTCGTTCTCTACACCGACCTGGCCGTGCGTCTCAACCTTAATGGTAAGACCTTTAGCTGCGGCGGCCTTCTCCAGGGCCTCCTTAGCCATAAAGGTGTGCGCAATACCGGTTGGGCAACCAGTAGCAGCAACGATGTCATACTTTGACTCGTCAGCCACAGCACTCCCCTTTCATCCTAGTGTTTAGAACCGTTCCAAACACAACCAAAAAAGCTGCTCAATGTTAGCACTGAGCAGCTTAAATGACCATACTTTTACGTAAAAAATCAGTTAGCAAGTTATGTTTGCGCAGAAGCGTTATGGCTGGCGAGAAACGCAAATCTCAATCGTAGGCCGTGCTCTTCAAGAGCGTGCCATCATCAAGAATGCGCACCTCAATCGTAGGATACACGTACCTACTCTGCATCTTCCTGACCAAAGCGTTCTCTTCTCAGACGCAGTGCCTCATATGCGCAACCATACATTGCAGCCTGATTGCCCAAGCTAGCAGCCTCAATACGAGCACCCTTACTTACTGGCAGAGCATACTGCTCAAAGCTCTCACGAAGCTCAGTAGCAAATGTTGCAAACGAACCTGCAACGCCACCGCCAATCAAGAACATAGCAGGATCAACCACACACGAGACCTGCGCCATAGCAAGTCCCAGGTAGTGGCACATCTTGTGGATAGCAAGAGTTGCGCATTCATCACCCTGAGCATGAGCTCTAAACACAGACACGGTATCGGTCTCATGCTCAATGTTTACAGGAACAACGCCGCGAGCAACGCATTCCTCTAGGTACAGGCGGACAACTCCCTTAGCAGAAGCATACTGCTCCAAGCAGCCGTGACGACCGCAACCGCAGGTCAACGTCTCTTCTGGCTCAACAATAATGTGACCAATCTCGCCGCCAGCGCCAAAAGCACCCGCAGCAAGCTTGCCGTCTACGACAACACCTGCGCCAACACCGGTGCCCAGCGCAATCAACACAAACGAAGGCACGCCCACAGCAACGCCAGCCCACGCCTCGCCCAAAGCTGCAGCGTTAGCGTCGTTGACAAACGCGATGGTTGCGTTTGGCAGGCACATATTGATTGACTGCACCAATCCCTCAGGGTCAATGTCTACATTTGCGAGAAGACCAACGGTTCCGTCATCTGCAACAGGACCTGGAATATCCAAACCACACGCAATAACATCGTTGCGGCTTGCTTTTTGGCCATGAACAATCAGCTTAATAGCATCGGTTACCGTCTGATAACCGCCCTCGTTATCAAGTGCGGGCGTCTTGACCTTCTGCTCAGAAAGCAGCTCTCCCTCTGCAGAAAAAAGTCCCAGTTTGATGGTGGTACCACCAACATCAATGCCCAATACGTATTCCATAAAACCCCCTAGTTGCCGCGCTTAAGCGCGCCCTCAACAAGTTGCGCAAGAACGTCTTCAACAGCGCATCCTGCAGCCTCAATAGCCATTGGAACAAGGGAGGTCTCAGTGAGTCCTGGGAATGTCTTCAGACCCATGACCATAACATGATGTCCATCCCAAATAAAATCAATACGAGCAAGATCTCTGCAGCCATAAGCGGTGTACACCTCAAGAGCAGCGCGCTCAAGAGCCTCACGAGCAGCAGCTGGATCTGCGCCAAGTGCTGCCAAAGACTCAGGACGAACGGGGCAGAAGTGCTGAATACGCTCTGGATCAAGACGAGCATCCGTGTCGTAAATACCCTTGGTCACTGAAATCTCTACTGGTGGCAGGGTTTTCTCGCCATCTGCGTCAGAGAGCACGGTAACGCTTACTTCAACGCCATCAACCCACTGCTGGATAATGACGGAGTCGTCAAAACCAAGTGCGCCGAGAAGTGCTGGTCCAAGCTGGTCAGCGCTGTCAACCTTAGAAAGGCCCATAGCCGAGCCGCCATGAACAGGCTTGACCGCTAGAGGGAAGCCAACGCCGCCACCAAGACGCTCGGGAACCAGGTCAAGAGCGGCGGCTGCGCCCAGGTCTTTAAAAGCGCTGGCAGTCAGCACAATCTGAGGAGGCCAGATGACCTCGGACTCCTCCTTTGACCAGGCCTGGCGCACAATAAACGGCATGTCAGCTTTGTTCCAGGCTGCCCTACAAGATGCAGGCCTTGAGCCCACATACGGAATCTTGAGGAACTCCAAAAGCGCAGGTACTGCACCATCTTCTCCGCCCGCGCCGTGAAGGCACACAAACGCAACATCGGGTTTCTCGGCACGAAGGGTGTCTACCAGGTGTGCGTCAGCATCAAGTGGTAATACCTCATACCCGTGCTTCTCTAAAGCCTCAGAGACAAGAGCTCCACTTTTGAGCGAGAAGTTCCTCTCAAATGAGGCTCCACCCATAATGACAGCAACTTTTGTAGCCATACTTAACACTCCCTTGCAGAGGATTGAGATTCAGAATGAGAAGACTCAGGTAGAGCGCCCGCCTCTAGGAATGCGCGATACAGCGCCATGCGATCTTGGACGCACAAAGACAGCCTGCGGATTGCCTCGTGGATACGCTCTGGCGTCTCAAATGAGTAGCATAGGCGCATACTTGAACTAATACGCTGGTCAGGATAGCAATAAACACCTGGTACAAAGGCAACTCCCTCTTCAATTGCACGAGGAAGTAACTGCTCAGTGTTAAGGTATGGCGGGAAGGTTACCCACAGGAACAAACCGCCCTCTGGCTTGGTCCAGGTAACATCTTTGGGGAAGAACTCTGCAAGCGCTGCGAGCATGGCGTCTTTTCTCTCTTTATAGCGAGACTTAGACACCTCAAGGGCCGCCTGCCAATCAACCTCATTGAAGTAGTGCTCGGCAAGAATCATGTTAAAGGGGCTGGTACATAGGTCGGAGCCAGACTTTGCAAGGTTGATGCGCTCAAGGAAATGACGAGGTGCAACCATCCATGCAAGACGCAGTCCAGGGGCAAAAATCTTCGACGTGGTTCCCAAATAAATGACACTTGGATCAAGCGTCTTAAGGCGCGTTAGATCTTCTCCCTCAAAGCGAATAAGACCATACGGGTCATCCTCAACAACAGGGATGTTGTACTGGCGCGCCAGCTCAAGAAGGCGCAGACGTCTTGGCATAGACATGGTGATGCCGGCAGGATTGTTAAAGTTAGGAATGACGTAGATGAACTTAGGCTTTCTGCCTTGGTCCGCAAGCTCTTTAAGTTTTGCCTCAAGCAGGTCTGTTCTGATACCCTCTTCGTCCATATCAATGGTGTGAACAGTAGGCTCATACGCAGAAAATGCCTGGAACGCACCAAGATAGCTTGGACCCTCACAGATAATATCGTCACCTGGGTTAAGAAAGACACGGCCCAAGAAATCAAGCGCCTGCTGAGAACCAGAAGTCAAAATCATCTCGTCAGGATCGGCCTCGACGCCCTGAGCAGCTAAAATCTTGCAGATGGTCCTTCTGCACTCAATACGGCCATCGGAGTTGCCATACTGAAGAGACCTAAGTCCCTCAACAGCAACGCAGCGTCGAGCGCACTCTGCAACCTGGTCAAGTG
>JAGZNE010000074.1:0-7114 GCA_018363825.1 Atopobium sp.
CGTACCAGAGGAAGTTGCTCGTGAGGCTCTCCGTCTTGCTCAGCACAAGCTTCCAATTAAGACCAAGATTGTCTCCAAGGCCGATCAGGACGGTGAGAACTAATGAAGTACACCGAAATCAAGGCTATGAGCGATGCAGACCTCGCTAAGAAACTCGAGGAAGGCCGCGCAGAGCTCTTTAATCTTCGTTTCCAGATGGCAACCAGCCAGCTGGACAACACCGCTCGTGTCAAGGCTGTTAAGCGTGACATTGCTCGCGTTCAGACCGAGATGCGCACCCGTCAAATTGCTGCGGAAGCATCCGCAGAGCAGAACTAGATCGCAGGAGATAAGTTATGGCAGAGACCGAAAGCAGAAATGCGCGTAAGGTTCGTACCGGACTCGTCGTCTCCATCTCTGGCGACAAGACGATTACGGTAGAGATTACGTACCGTAAGCACCACCCTAAGTATGGCAAGATGATGACCATCGGCAAGAAGCTTCACGTTCACGATGAGAACAACGAGGCTGGTCTGGGCGATACCGTCCGTGTCATGGAGACTCGTCCTCTTTCCAAGACCAAGCGTTGGCGTCTCGCAGAGATCGTTGAGCGCGCTAAGTAATTAGCACCTAGGAAACAGCTTTTAGCTCAACCTAGTTTTGTATCTATCATTATTTCTCATGTGCGCAAATACGCGCACCTCTGAGAAATTAGGTTCCGGAGGAACGTCACATGATTCAGATGGAGACCATTCTCAACGTCGCTGACAACAGCGGCGCAAGGCGCGTAAAGTGCGTCAAGGTCCTTGGTGGCTCCAAGCGTCGTTACGCCGGCCTTGCCGACGTCATCATTGGCGCTGTCCAGGAGGCTACTCCAGGTGGTTCGGTGAAGAAGGGCGACATTGTTCGCTGCGTCATCGTTCGTACCGCTAAGGACACCCGTCGCAAGGACGGTAGCTACATCCGCTTTGACCAGAACGCATGCGTTCTTGTTAACAAAGAGGGTGAGCCCAAGGGTACTCGTATCTTTGGACCAGTCGCTCGCGAGCTGCGCGACCACAAGTACATGAAGATTGTCTCACTTGCACCTGAGACCCTTTAAGGAGGAACGACATGCCTAAGATGAAGATCAAGAAGGGCGACAAGGTCGAGGTCCTCACTGGTAAGGACAAGGGTAAGCGCGGCGAGGTACTTCGCGTATATCCAGAGAAGAACAAGGTTGTCGTTGAGGGCGTTGCAATTGCAAAGCGCCATGTCAAGCCAAACGCAGCTAACCAGCAGGGTGGCATCGTTGAGGCAGAGGCAGCAATCGACGCTTCCAATGTTGCTCTTATCGACCCTAAGACCGACAAGCCAACCCGTGTTGGCTACCTGATCAAGGAGGACGGCACTAAGGTCCGCGTCTCCAAGAAGTCAGGCGCTGAGCTCTAAGTTATACGTGTTTCTCGCTTTGTAGAAACATCTCAGAGCTACTTCAAACCCCGTTATCATCTGATAGCGGGGTTTTCTTTTTGGGCGAGAAGTGCGGTTCGTGTGGAAGTCGTGTGATGACATGAAAAAATATCAGCTAGCTTGAAATTCTCGCCCCATTTTTGCTCAATAAGGTCTAATATTGTTCATTGCGTCTTTCTGTGGGACACGTATGTCTCGAGGATGCAGATGGCTCCTAGTTCGCCAAACTAGGAGGTGCGAGGCGATCCCCGCACTTAAAACCCCAAGAGTTAAGGAGAAACCATGGCAGACGAGAAGTACACACCTCGCCTTAAAGAGCTTTACTACGCATCTGTGCGTGATGCTCTGAAGGAGAAATTTGGTTACACCAACGTTAACCAGATTCCTAAGTTTGAGAAGATTGTTGTCAACATGGGTGTTGGCGAGGCAGCTACAGACGCTAAGGCAATTGACGGCGCTGTAAACGACCTCCGTACCATTACTGGTCAGCAGCCACTTGTTACACACGCTCGCAAGTCTATCGCAACCTTTAAGCTTCGCCAGGGTATGCCAATCGGCGCTAAAGTTACCCTTCGTGGCGATCGTATGTGGGAGTTCCTGGATCGTCTGATCGCAGTTGCAATTCCTCGTATCCGCGACTTCCGTGGTATCTCTGCTAAGAGCTTCGACGGCCGTGGTAACTTCTCCATGGGCGTAACCGAGCAGCTCATCTTCCCAGAGATTGACTTTGACAAGATGGACCACACCCGCGGTATGGACATCACCATTGTCACCACTGCTAACACCAACGAGGAGGGTAAGGCACTTCTCGACGCCTTCCACTTCCCATTCAAGCAGGACTAACTTTTACCTGCGCTTAAATTAAGCGCATTCCTGTTGGCATCTTTGATGCCGGGTGACATAGTCACCAGCACTATTGTTTGAAGTCATCTTGGCGTTCGCCAAGTTGCATTTTGAAGGAGGATTTGTGGCTAAGACTTCGATGATCGTCAAAGCCTCGCGTGAGCCGAAGTACTCTACGCGCACACAGAACCGTTGCCAGCGTTGTGGACGTCCCCACTCCGTTTACCGCAAGTTTGGTCTGTGCCGTGTGTGCTTCCGTGAGCTAGCGAGCAAGGGCGAGCTTCCTGGTGTCCGCAAGGCAAGCTGGTAGGACTCAGGGCTCTGGCGTCAAGGCATCTGCGCCACGGGTGTAGATGAACCAGACACGCAGTTTCATCATTAACGAAGGAGAAGGATCAAATGAAAATTACCGATCCCATTTCAGACATGCTGACGCGTATTCGTAACGCAAACTCAGCTGGCAAGGATTCCGTATCCATGCCATCGAGCAAGGTGCTCGTTGAGATTGCTCGCGTCATCACCGAAGAGGGCTATGTCGAGGGTTACAC
Organism: Atopobium sp.; assembly: GCA_018363825.1. Lineage (GTDB taxonomy): Bacteria > Actinomycetota > Coriobacteriia > Coriobacteriales > Atopobiaceae > Lancefieldella. The sequence goes on from JAGZNE010000074.1 coordinate 2,823, forward strand.
CGTTGAGGATACTAAGCCTCAGAAGACTCTTCACATCACCCTTAAGTATGGTAAGAAGCGCGCTAAGGTTATCCGCGGCATTCGTCGCATTTCCAAGCCTGGTCTGCGCATTTACTCCACCGCTGAGAAGCTTCCACGCGTTCTTGGTGGTCTTGGTACTGCAGTGGTTTCCACTTCTAAGGGCATGATGTGCGACCGCGACGCTCGCAAGGCTGGCGTTGGCGGCGAGGTCATCGCTTACGTTTGGTAAATCTGACAGGAATGAAAGGAGACAGCCGTGTCTCGTATTGGTAAGAAGCCTGTCCAGATTCCTGCTGGAGTCACTGTGACAGTTGATAACACCACCGTTACCGTTAAGGGTTCTAAGGGCGAGCTGACTCGTACTTTCTCTGAGCTGGTTGCTATCGCTCAGGAGGGCGAGGAGATTCTTGTTACTCGCGTTGACGAGTCCACTGAGTCCAATGCTCAGCAGGGTCTTGTCCGTACCCTTATCCACAACATGGTTGTTGGTGTCTCTGAGGGCTTCGAGAAGAAGCTTGAGCTCACCGGCGTTGGTTACCGTGTAGCACTTAAGGGCAAGGATCTTGACCTTTCCCTTGGTTATTCTCACCCAGTTCTCTATGTTGCACCTGAGGGCATTAGCTTTGAGGTACCTGATAACACTCACCTTACCGTTAAGGGTATTTCTAAGGAGAAGGTCGGCCAGGTTGCAGCTGAGATTCGTATGAAGCGTCCACCAGAGCCTTACAAGGGCAAGGGCATTCACTACGAAGGTGAGCACATCCGCAGGAAGCTCGGTAAGGCTGCTAAGTAAAGCAACCCTACTTTTAGGCTAAAAGACCATCACCCCGTTAGGTGATGGCATGTCTCTAAGGAGAAGGAATGAACAAGCAGCAGGCGAAAAAGGCGGGTCTTGAACGCCGCAAGCGCCGCGTACGTGCCAAGGTCTTTGGTACACCTGAGCGTCCGCGTCTTGCAGTTCACCGCACAAACGCAAACATTTATGCACAGCTTATTGACGACGCTTCTGGAAGAACTCTCTGCTCTGCCTCTACGCTTGACCCAGAGTTCCGTTCTACTGGCAAGGTTGGCTCCAACAAGGAGGCAGCTGAGTTCGTAGGTGAGCTTATCGGTAAGCGCGCTGCCGAGAAGAACGTCACTGAGGTCACTTTTGACCGTGGTGGCCGTCTCTATCACGGCCGCGTCAAGGCTTTGGCAGATGGCGCCCGCAACGCGGGCCTGAAGTTCTAGGAGGATTCAATGGCACGTGATCGTAAGCGCCAGCAGGATACGGATCTTCAGGAGCGCGTCGTTTATATTCACCGCGTTTCCAAGACCGTCAAGGGTGGCCGCCGTATGTCACTCGTTGCTCTGGTAGTCGTTGGCGACGGTAAGGGTAACGTTGGTATTGGCCAGGGTCGTTCCGCTGAGGTACCTCTGGCAATTCAGAAGGGCGTCGAGGACGCAAAGAGGAACATGTTCAAGGTCCCACTGACCGAGACTGGTTCCGTACCACACGCAGTCACTGGTCACTACGGTGCAGGTTCTGTTCTTATTAAGCCTGCATTCGAGGGTACTGGTGTTATTGCTGGCGGTCCTATTCGTCCACTCTTCGAGCTTGCAGGTATTACCAACGTACTTTCTAAGTCCCTTGGTACCGACAACGCTCTGAACATGATTAAGGCAGCAGCTGAGGGTCTGAAGGAGCTTTCCAGCCCAGAAGAAGCAGCTGAGCGTCGTGGCCTAACCGTCGGCGATATGTTCGTCGGAAAGGAGAACTAACGATGGCTAAGAACCTTAGCATCAAGCTTGTCCGTGGCGCTGTTGCAGGCGTCAAGAAGGACCAGACTGCTACGGTGAAGGCCCTCGGCCTCCACAAGATCGGCGATACCGTCGAGCAGCCTGACAACCCAAGCATTCGTGGAATGATCTTCAAGGTTAAGCACCTTGTCGAGGTTGAAGAGAACTAGAGGTAGTAATAATGCAGCTCAATGATCTTCGCCCCGCAGTGGGTTCGCGCAAAAATCGTAAGCGCGTAGGTCGCGGTAATTCTTCAGGCAATGGTACTTTTGCCGGCCGCGGTATGAATGGTCAGCTCTCCCGCTCTGGTGGCGGTAAGGGCGCTGGCTTCGAGGGTGGACAGCAGCCACTGGCTATGCGTCTTCCTAAGCTTCCTGGTTTCACTAACCACAACCGTGTTGAGTACGCTCCAGTCAACGTTGCTCGTCTGAACGCTCTCTTTGCAGACGGCGAGACCGTAGACGCAGAGGCTCTGGTTGCTAAGGGAGTTATCAAGTACAACTTCATCCCAGTCAAGGTTCTGGGTGATGGCGAGCTTTCTAAGAAGCTCACTGTTAAGGTCGACAAGGTTTCCGCCTCCGCAAAGGCTAAGATCGAGGCGGCCGGTGGAAAGGTTGAGGCCGAGTAGTGAGTAAAGGAATCGCCAACGCATTTCGTGTTCCGGAACTAAGGGGAAAGATTCTCCTTACGGTACTGATTCTTCTTCTGTACCGTTTTGGTGCGTATCTTCCTGTGCCCGGTGCTCCATTCCAGCAGATGCTTTCTGTTTATCAGAATGGTCTTTCTAAGAATGGCGCAATGGCCGTGCTTAACCTATTTTCGGGTGGCGCTCTTTCTCGCATGTCTGTTTTCAGTCTGGGCATCATGCCTTACATTACGGCTCAGATCATCTTCCAGATGATGCAGTCCGTTATTCCATCTCTTGGCGAGCTTGCTAAAGATGGTGAGAGCGGCCAGCGTAAGATTACGCAGTACACGCGTTATCTTACGGTTGGCTTAGCTCTGCTCAATGCAGTTGGTTACCTGTTCTTGTTTAAGAGCTATGGTGTATCTTTTGCATCTATGGAGGGCGTGCCTGAGGCACTTGAAAACTTCCTGGTAGTCTTTACCATGCTAGTTGGTGCCATCATTATTATGTGGCTCGGTGAGGTTATTACTCAGCAGGGTGTTGGCAACGGAATGAGTCTTATCATCTTTGCAAACATCATGGCTGGACTTCCAACAGCCCTTATTTCTTCAGTAGCTACTCGTGGAAACATTGTTCTTACCGTTGTTACTGTTGTGGTTATGCTCGCTATTATTCCGCTCATTGTTTACATTGAGCGTGGTCAGCGTCGTATTCCTATCAACTATGCCAAGCGCGTTGTTGGTCGTCGTATGATGGGTGGTCAGTCAACTTACCTTCCAATTAAGGTAAACACTGCAGGCGTTGTGCCAATCATCTTTGCATCTGCAATCCTGTACCTTCCTGCTCAGGTTGCTGTGTTCTTCCCAGGAGTAGAGTGGATTCAAAATCTTGCTACTTCACTTTCTTCTGGATGGGTTAACTGGGTTCTCTCAGTTATGTTCATTGTCTTCTTTGCATACTTCTACACCTCAATGGTGTTTAATCCAGAGGAGACAGCAGACCAGCTTAAGAAGCAAGGTGGCTTTATTCCTGGTGTTCGTCCAGGTACTGCTACTTCAACGTATATTAAGACTGTTATTGACAGAGTCACCCTCCCCGGTGCTATCTTTATGGCAGTTCTTGCAATCGTCCCAACCATCATTTTCTGGTTCACGGGAGATTCGTTGATACAGGCGTTTGGTGGAACTTCCGTCCTGATTATGGTCGGTGTTGCAATGGATACACTCTCTTCCATTGAGTCCCACCTTAAGATGCACAACTATGAGGGCTTCTTTAAGTAGTTCTTAATACGTAGCATAAAGGGGCCTGGAAACAGGCCCCTTTTATTATTTGAAAGGAAGGCGAAGCATGAACATTGTTCTTCTCGGCGCACCTGGCGCTGGCAAGGGTACACAGGCTCAGAAGCTCGTTGCAGAGTATGGACTTGCTCACATCTCAACCGGTGACCTTCTTCGTGCTGCTGTTAAAGCTCAGTCTGAGCTTGGCGTTAAGGCTAAAGAGTATATGGATGCTGGTCAGCTTGTTCCAGATCAGCTTGTAATTGACCTGGTAAAAGAGCGCCTTTCTGCAGACGATGCAAAGGCTGGTTTTATTCTTGATGGCTTCCCACGCAACACCGCTCAGGCAGTAACCCTTGATTTTGAGCTTCAGAATATGGGCCTCAAGCTTGATGCAGCTCTGCTTGTTGCTGTTGAGCCAGAGGTTATTGTTGAGCGTCTTTCTTCTCGCCGTACGTGCAAAGAGTGTGGTTATACTGCACCTGCTGGTACAGAGACTTGCCCAAATTGCTCTGGTGAGATGTATCAGCGTGATGACGATAAGCCATAGACAATTCGTAAGCGTCTTGATGTATACGAGAACCAGA
>JAGZNE010000075.1:0-6814 GCA_018363825.1 Atopobium sp.
ACTGATTCCAAAATTATGTTCTGGTATTTGGATATCTTTTACGAGAGATGTCATGCGACCTTCTTTAGGCCAGTCCCAACAATAACCTGTAAAACTACAAGCACAGAAATGTAAGAATAAAGCCTCTGTATTCCATTTGATTTGACTGCCTCCCATTTCTTGGACATAAGAAATGGGAGGCAGTTCATATGCGGGGGATTTGATTCTGCAGCGTGTTAGCGTCGGCTTTTAGGCCTGGCGCACAAAATAGCGCAGCTTTGGTAGGTTTTGCTGAAGAATTGACATGTTCCCAATCAAGATAGCCAGGCAGCTAGGCGGCCGCACTACCCGATATGCATCTCTATGCATAAACTTAATCTAATATGCTGGAAAATGAATAGACTTATATAAGAAATTTAATTATCGATAAATTCTGTATCTACGGAACACACCTAAGTCGGATATTCTGCTCAAATGTGGGCATATTACACACCTAATGACGATAATCTGCATGATTGAGGTATTTTCTGCGTCATGTATACGTCTTTTTAACAGATTATCCGACTTAGGTGTGTTTTGAACTGCCTCCCATTTTTTTTGTGTCTAAGAAATGAGAGGCAGTTCAGATACAGATGCTTTTTGCAAGCAATTGCTTTTTACATGCTACGCATTGGAACAAATCTTCTTCCACAAGCGTAGACCATAGCTATTTGGCAATCCCGCTTCAATACGAATAGCCAAATACAATCCAGCAATGTTATAAGTCAACTCAAAGATATCTTGGCTGTTTACAGCAGGAATGCCCTGCGTTAATGCTGTAAAGACAATTCTTACTACGTCAAATATAACAATGATGCTCACAATAAGAATATAAGGTCTAATGAAACGTGCGTCGTTTGAACCCTTAAGGGCAAGAAGACCTGCAACAAGAGAAAATACTGCACCAACTGTCACCAAGAAAATGGTAAGAATACCCTGTTGCTCAAGAAATTGATTAACAGTTGCCAAGAACGGTTGATTTACAACTCTAGAAAGGTCATGCAGTCCAAGCAGAATCAGAACTAGAAAAAGTGCAATTCCACTCAGCGTGATAGAAACCAGTGCAAAAAAGTGAAGAACTCGCTGATGACGAGAGCGCCAATATGTAGTTCCCACAATACCCTGGTCATGTTCCTTCTTTACTTTATCCGCAAGATTGGAACAAATTACCACGTAAACTATAGTATTCAGTTGAACAAAGGGATCAAGAATAATCAACTCTCCTCTACCCCAGGCCCATAAAATTCCTACCAGAATAATCAAGCCAATCAGATAGCAAAGAAATCTATATGGTTCAACTTTTGATGAGTCTTTGGCAGCACGTAATCCAAATATTGAGGTGACAACTTGCAACATACCAATAAGAAGCACAAATACATAGCCCAGAAGTACGTTATTGCTAAACGTAAAATACACGCCACTAAACTCAAGCTGCTCTAAAGGAACCGCAGGTTGTAAGCCTGTAATAGTAGCAAAAAGAGACGCTAATGTTGTCAAAACATCTGCCGCGCCCAAGATAATCAATACAATTGAAACGATACGTAAGATATGTTGAGCAGGGGTTCTAGGAACAGTAGCCTTAACTCGATCAGACGCAGGACGCTCCAATGGCTCATCTTCACCAACCACAAGGATTTTCTCGGCACGTTGTGCTACTTCAGAAACGTTTTCTGCCAGCTCAGAGGATACCTCAGTGACCTTTTTAGAGAGCTCTTCTACCTTTGAATTTTCAGCCAGCTTGGCGATCTCAGCACCGATATCTTTTTTCTGTTCCACTGACACAAAAATCCTCACACTTGTCCAAAATGTTCAAATAAATCATAGCATTAGCTACTTTGCTGTGTTAGTATTTGCAACTGTCCGTGTACCTGCAAGTATGTAAGGAGGCTTGTTCGATGCTTTTTTAATCTTCTCGTGAGCGTGTCACATGTCCACACCACGAGTCTGTCTGACATGTTCCACCACTAATCGAGGAGAAGTATGGAATCGAATAAGCTTTTTGCGGAAACACCACCATTTAAATTATTTTTACGAGCAGCCCTTCCAGGTGCTATTGCTATGCTTGCGTCGATGCTCTACGACACTGCAGATGGAATCCTTGTTGGACGCTATCTGGGTCAGGAGTCCTTTGGCGCGGTTACCATTGCCATTCCACTAGTTATTCTTTGCTTTGCAGTTGCTGACCTTATTGGCGTTGGAGCCTCTGCGGTTATTGCCGTTGAGCACGGCAAGAAGAACCACCAGACAGCAAACAATATTTTTACCATTGCTTTTATCATGCTTGTTACCACTGGTGTTATCAGCGGCATTTTCTTCTTCTTTTGTGCACCAAACGTTTTAGCACTGATGGGTGCTCAAGGAAAGGTTGCCGAACAAGGAACTATCTACCTGCGCGTATGGACACTGTTCTTGCCGGTTATGTGCATCTCATACGCTGTTGATAACTTCCTTAAGATTTGTGGCAAAATTAGGCGCTCTACCAGCATTGCTTTTATTTCCGCAATTCTGGGAACCGTGCTTGAATACTACTTTTTAGGTGTTTTGGGATTATCCGTTGAGTACGCAGCACTGGGTTACTGCATCTCAATCACTTTCTCGTCCCTTTATGGCATCTGGCCCTTTATTGGCAACAAGCAAATCCTTAAGTTTGTAAAGCCACACTTTAATTGGACGCAGATCAAAGAAATCTTTGTAAACGGCTTCCCTATCTTTATGCAGAACATCTCGAGCAGGATTTATTCGCTACTAATGAACGCTGCCCTACTGAGCCTCGGCGGAGATATTGCCATTGCTTCTTACGGCGTGCTTCTCTATTCTGGTGGACTCATTCAGCCGCTCATTTATGGACAGGCCGATGCCATGCAGCCAGCCATTGGCTACAACTGGGGCGCAAAGAAAAAAGATCGAGTGCTTGCTATCGAGAAATACATCTTCTCCACAGGCATCATTATTGGCATCTTTGCCTTCTGCGTCTCGTTCTTCTTCTCGGAGTTCTTGGTCAAACTCTACCTGCCTGAAGGAACGCAAGAGCTGCTCAACATGGCTATCCCAGCCATGCGCATTCATGCTTTTATCTTCATTTTTAGCTGGATTACCATGTGCACAGAAAGTCTTGCCATTGCCCTGAAGCAGACAAAGATTTCCAATCTCTTGAGCATCTTTATGGCACTTATCTTCCCTATCAGCTCACTGCTGATACTGAGGCCATTTGGTCTGGACGCACTTTGGTACGTGTCAGTTGTGTCCAATATACTCTCAGCACTGCTCTCTGTTGGCTGCCTCATCCACATCTATCGCAAGCACTTCAAAGGTGTGAATTCAGACGGTGTTGATGGCGCTGATGCTGTATCCGATGGCACTCAAGAAGAAGACTCCCAGCTCACCGAGGCAGAGCTTTCCGCTCCCGAGCTCTCCAGCCCAGAAGAGCACGTGGACCCAGAATCCATCTCTCGAGCTCAATAGCCCGCTTGCTCACAGCTCTACGCACAACGTACTCCTCACAAAAACATGGCGAGAAGATCTTCTGATTCCAAGATCTTCTCGCCATAAATATGAGCGGTTTTTGAGCGTCTAACTACAGCGCAGCAAGTGCCTGCTCGACGTCGTTGATAAGGTCCTCAGTGCCCTCAATACCACAGCTCAAGCGCACAGTACCTGGAGTAATACCTGCTGCTACAAGCTCCTCATCAGTAAGCTGACGATGTGTTGAAGAGGCTGGGTGCAAACAACAAGAACGAGCGTCTGCAACGTGTGTAGCAATGGAGAATACCTTGAGGTTACCCAGGAACTTCTCGGCAGCCTCACGACCACCTGCAACGTCAACAGTGATAACACCGCAAGAACCGTTTGGCAGGTACTTCTGAGCCAACTCGTAGTATTTATCGCCTGGAAGACCAGGGTAGCTTACGTGCGCAACCTTAGGATTGTTTACAAGCGCCTCGGCAACTGCCTGGCCATTCTTGCAATGCTGAGCCATACGAACGTGCAGGGACTCAAGGCCAAGGTTAAGATAGAAAGCGTTCTGTGGTGACTGAATGGAACCAAAGTCACGCATGAGCTGAACGGTTGCCTTAGTAATAAAGGCGCCACCATTACCAAACGTATCTGCATAGACAAGGTTGTGATACGAAGGATCAGGCTGGGTTAGACCTGGGAACTTATCTGCATGAGCAGCCCAATCAAAGTTGCCACCGTCAACAATGGCGCCGCCAACAGCAGAGCCATGACCATCCATATATTTGGTTGTGGAATGGGTCACAATATCTGCTCCCCACTCAAGAGGACGGCAGTTCACAGGTGTGGCAAACGTATTGTCAACAATCAGAGGCACATCGTGGTCATGAGCGGCTTTTGCCCAACGCTCAATATCAAGAACAACCAGTGCAGGGTTTGCAACAGTCTCACCAAATACACACTTAGTATTTGGTCTGAATGCTGCGTTAATCTCCTCGTCAGTTGCATCTGGCGAGATAAACGTGCACTCAATACCCATCTTCTTAAGAGTGATAGCAAACAGGTTAAAGGTGCCGCCATAAATGGTAGACAGGGAGATAAAATGATCTCCAGCCTCAGCAATATTAAAGACAGCAAAGAAGTTTGCGGCTTGACCAGAAGACGTCAGCATTGCAGCCGTACCGCCCTCAAGAGCACAAATCTTTGAAGCTACATTATCAAGCGTTGGGTTTTGAAGACGAGAATAGAAATAGCCAGCAGCTTTGAGGTCGAACAACTCTCCAAGCTGCATCGACTCGTCATATTTGAACGTGGTTGATTGAATGATAGGCACTTGCCTAGGCTCACCGCAACCAGGCTGATAACCGCCCTGCACGCAGCGAGTCTCGATGCTCTCAGACATAGCATCCTCCCTCATAATCATCATCCACGCCGCGCAAACGTCAATGCGCTCCAAACGTGGACTATGTGATTATTTAAGGATACTAGTCTCTCTACCCTCAATAACACGCTCAATCAAAACTTTTTCATGTTCTGAAACAATTGCGAGGTCTGAGGTAACATCTCTGAAGTCCATGGAGTCTTTCCACTCTTTGACCAGAGAAATATTGCGCTGAGCTGTGCAAACAGTGCTGAGCTCAGAGTCAATATCCTGCATAATCTGGGTGTAATTTGCGCGTTTCTCGCCCAACATGTCACTGAGGTGGAAGAGAATATGCTCAACTTCACGAACTTCTCGCCTTGCATGGTGTACTTCAGAGAAGCTAGTCATATCCAGACCAAACAGGCGCGCATCAATAGTCTCAAGCATGTAATCAAAGCGGCTGCTGACGTCTTCAAACGAGATGCCATCTTTTAGCACTGCATCTGACCAAGCGGGCTCAAAGAGCTCATCCAGAGCGCAGCGCAGACTTCGACGAACTGCCTTCTTGCGCAGAGCCTCACAGACGCGATCGCGCTCATTCTCACGAGCTGCCTCGACAGCACTGACCAGCTTGGAGCCTTGAGAAAGCTCTCCGGACTCCATCAGATCTGCAACGGTATCAGAGAAGCCGTCAATCTCACGAAGACGCGTAGTTGCACCAAGCATCAGCCTATAAACAGGCTCAGCAATCTCAACTGCTTCCTCATTAAGAAGTGGCGAGAAGAACTTGGTGAGTAGCTGAGTTCCCCTAAGAGCAAACCTAAATGCTGCGATTACCGCAGGGTCTTCTGGATGAGCACGGAACTCTACATATGCGTCCTCCAAGTTGGTTGCCGCATGAGCGCATGCCTCATCCAAAGCGTCAAGCGTCTCCCAGGGCTGGGTGGAAGGGCCGCTGACCAGCCAGAGAAGCTTACCGTGAGGCTCACGAACATCTCCAAGCTGCTTCCAGACGCACTCATGCTGATGACCAAGTGAACCGCGCACGTCAATTGCGCATACGGCGCCCTTTGTCAGCGGAAGTTCAAATCCCAGAAGCGTCTCTGCAACATAACCCAAAAATGGAGCATGACCAACAAGAATCAGCGTCTCTGCATCAGCGTGCTCAAGCTCTGCCTGAAGTGCAGGAAGATCTTGATCGTAAAGGGAGTCATGAATCTCTAAGCCCTCTGCATCCAGGGCCTCTGCCACAATCTCTGCAGTTTCAAGTGCACGAAGGGCCGGACTTGTCCAAATCTCAGCCTCTTCACCCTCTGGTCCCAACAAGCCAAAGATATGAGGATAATTGGCAGATAAAGCTCTCTGACCAGCACGTGTGAGCTCTCGACTCATGTCTTCAGAGCCACGTTCAGATACACCATGTCTTACAAGAACCAAAGTCTTTACCATGTTTACCTCCGCTGGTCATCTGCAGAAAACTGCTTCTTATAGCGTAATAGGACGCCCGCGCAATTTTGCACGAACGTCCTATTTTTACTGCCAACGGGCAAATATATCGGTATATGGCGAGAAAAACTTTTTATCTCGCATCTCTGCTATGCAGTTTTTGCATAACGGCTATGCATAATCTGCACGCAAAAATCCAACTTGAAAGACTTGGCAACTGTGGCGGTTAGGTTAGCTCGCCAATCGCGCTCTGCCACACCGCCTGTGACCCGCAATCTTAGAAGTCAGCGTTGCCAACGGTACGAGGGTGAGGAATAACGTCGCGGATGTTATCCACACCGGTGAGGTACATAACAAGGCGCTCAAAGCCAAGGCCAAAGCCAGAGTGTGTGCAAGAGCCGTAACGACGAAGATCCAAGTAATACTTGTAATCGTCGGGGTTCATACCAAGCTCAACAATGCGCTTCTCCAGAAGCTCAAGTCGATCTTCTCGCTGTGAGCCACCAATAATCTCACCAATACCTGGAACAAGGC
>JAGZNE010000076.1:0-6633 GCA_018363825.1 Atopobium sp.
ATAAGGCTGATCTGACCCTTTTTGACCCAGAAAAGAAGGTTCAGATTACGCCAGAGTATTTTGAGAGCAAGTCTAAGAACTCGGCCTTTATTGGCGCAGAGCTTTATGGCGTTGCAACTGATGTGTTTGTTGACGGCAAGCGTGTTCTTGCCAATGAGGTAGTTGTTCCTGGAGGGGAAAAGTAATGCCACTACGTGGAAATGTACAGGTATTTGACTTTACAGTTCTGAGCAATACCCAGGTTGCCCAGAATCTGTATAGAGCTCAGCTTAAAGTACCAGGCCTTTGTAAGTCTTTGGAACCTGGCCAGTTTGTAAACGTCAACGTCCCAGGCGATAAGCGCCATATTCTTCGCATCCCACTGTCCTTCTCGCTTGCTGATAAAGCAACCGATACGCTGGAGCTTATTTACGCAACAGTGGGCGAGGGCACACGCAGGCTTTCTCAGATGAAGCCAGGAGACACCAGCGACATGACAGCTCCGTGCGGTCGTCCCTGGCGACTCAATGTCTCTAGCAAGAGAAGTGTGCTGGTAGCAGGTGGTGTGGGCATCACGCCAATCATCGCTGCAGCGCGCAAGCTTACTGAGCTTGGCGTTGAGTTTGATGCAGTTATTGGTGCACAGACTGCCGAGAAACTCTTTGGAGAAGAGGATCTTCTCGCGCTAGGCGCACAGAATGTGTACGTCACAACAGATGATGGTTCTAAGGGTATCAAGGGTTTTGTAATAGCAGCTTTGGAAGAGCCTTTGAGCCAGGGCGTTTGGGACGCCGTTTATACCTGCGGTCCTGAGCCTATGATGAGAAGTGTGGCCAAGCTTGCAATTGCTCATAACGTTGCCTGCCAGGTATCTATGGAGCGTATGATGAGCTGCGCTTTTGGTGCATGTAACACCTGCAATGTCCCACTTGCTAAGGGCGGCTATGCGTCTGCTTGCATGGTTGGACCTGTCTTTGAGGCAAAGGAGATCGCATGGTAGATCAGGTAAAAATGGCTGTTAATCTGGGTGGCATCCAGATGAAAAACCCTATCAACACCGCCGCGGGTACCTTTGGTTACGGCTGGCAGTTTGAGGGCTTTTACGACGTTTCTCTGCTTGGCGCAATTACCATGAAGGGCGTCGCTCGTGTTCCCTGGGAAGGAAACCCTGCTCCTCGTATGTGTGAGCTCAACGGCGGCATGATGAATAGCGTTGGTCTTGCTAATCCTGGAGTGGACGATTTTATCGCCCATACCGATGACTACATGAAAGACCTTGAGGGTCGCGGTACACGCGTTATCATGCAGATGGCGGCACATTCCGTCCAGGAGATGATTGACGTTGTCGAGCGCCTTGAAGAGCTTAATCCACATATTTCAGCTATTGAGCTTAATGTAAGCTGTCCAAATCTCGAGAAGGGCGGCAAGCCCCTGGGTGGCACTCCTGAGCAGGCCACAGAGATTATGAAGGCAGTTCGTCCTTTGACTAAGTTGCCTATCTTGGTCAAGATGGCTCCCGTTAATGTTGCCGAGATTGGTAAGGCTTTTGAGGCTGAGGGCGCCAATGGTCTTACACTCATTAACTCCATCCCTGGCATGTCAATTAATGTTCACACCAGAAAGAGCAGGCTTTCTAAGCCAACAGGAGGTCTCAGTGGTCCTCTCTGCCACAATGCTGCCGTCCGCATGGTCTGGGAGTGCGCGCAAGCGGTCTCTATTCCTATCTGCGGTGTTGGTGGCGTAGAAACGGGCGAGGACGCTGCGGAGTTTATCCTGGCAGGCGCTACGGCTGTTTCTGTTGGTTCAGCAAATCTTTACGACCCAATGTGTGCTCCACGTATCCTAAACGAGCTTACTGACTGGGCAAAGTCCCAGGGTGTATCTGATATCCACGAGCTGATTGGAGCTGTTGAATGCTAACAGACGAGCAGGCACGCGACGCCGTTATTGTTGCGCTTGATTGCACAAGAGAAAGGGCTTTGGAGCTCACCGATCTTCTCGCCGGCCATGCACGTTGGGTCAAGGTTGGCATGACGCTCTTTTATCGCTACGGACCCTCGATGGTAGACGAGATGCACGCACGCGGCTTTAAGGTGTTCTTGGACCTCAAGGTGCATGACATTCCATTCCAGGTCAAAGGCGCTGTCCACTCTGCATCGCTTTCTGGCGCAGACATTCTCTCTATTCACGGCCTGGGAACCGCCCAGATGATTTCTGCTGGTCGTGAGGGTGCAGAAGAGGCTGCCGCAGAGCGTGGCGTTGATGAGTCCGGCCGCACCAAGCTAGTAGCTATTTCTGTCCTCACCAGCATGGACGAGGATGCACTCCATTCCATTGGTGTTGATGGTTCCATTAAGGACGAGGTTGCTCGTTTGGCTTCTCTTTCTTATAACGCGGGCGCTGACGGAATTGTCTGCTCGCCCCAGGAAGCACAGGAAATGAGAGAGCTTTTGGGACCAAATGCTCTCATCGTGACCCCAGGAGTTCGTCCAGAAGGTGCCGAGAAGGGCGATCAAGTCAGAATCTCCACACCTTCTGCAGCAATTAAGGCCGGAGCAAGCAAATTGGTAGTTGGTAGGCCAATTACCTGCACAAACGATCCAGTCGAAGCATTTGAAGCCATCGTTTCTGAGCTTAAAAATTAACAAAAGTTTTTGGAATTATGGTGAACAGGTGGTTTTTGATGCGGAAATATTAAAAAACCCCTTGTAAATAACGTGTTATGTGGCAAACTATTTTGCTGAAGTGCAAAAGGCACATTAAATTGAGTTTCGTATATGACGTACGAAAACGATGTTTGGAGGAACAATGGCTCTACCTACACTTACCGATGAGCAGCGCAAGGCAGCACTTGAGAAGGCAGCTCAGGCTCGTCACGCTCGTGCAGAGCTTCGCGAGAAGGTTAAGACTGGTAAGGTCTCCCTTAAAGAGGTCCTTGATTCTACCGATCCTATTGCTGAGCGTATGAAGGTTTCCGCTCTTATCGAGTCCCTTCCTGGCTATGGCAAGGCAAAGGCAGCAAAGATTATGGACGAGCTCGGAATTTCCGCAACTCGCCGCGTTAAGGGCCTTGGCGCTCGTCAGCGTGAGCAGCTCCTCGAGGCACTGACCAAGTAGTGGCTCGTTCAGCCAAACTTTTTGTAGTATCTGGACCGTCAGGTGTAGGAAAAGGAACGCTTGTCTCTCTGTTGAGGGACAAGCGCCCAAACCTAGGCCTGACGGTTTCGGCTACTACGCGCTCTCCACGACCAGGAGAAGTCGATGGAGTTGCGTATTATTTTCTCTCCGATGAAGAATTTAAAAAGCGCGTTGATGCTGGTGAATTCCTTGAGTGGGCTCATGTTCATGGCCATTGCTATGGCACGCTCAAATCCGAGGTTGATCGCCTGATTTCTGCAGGTCAGTCTGTTGTTCTAGAGATTGACGTTCAGGGTGGACTTATGGTCCACAAACAATATCCCAACGCCATTCTCGTCTTTATTAAGCCACCTTCATTTGAAGAGCTTGAACAGCGTCTTAGAGGTCGCGGTACAGAAGACGAGAAGACCATTTCTACGAGACTTTCTAATGCGTCACGTGAAATGGAGTATGCAAACGACTATACTGTTTGCATTGTGAACGACAACCTTGAGACTGCACTAAGCAAGCTCGAGGAAGTTTTTGATGACTATGAATCAGACGGAGGTCAGCTTTAATGTCTGTTATTAAGCCTGAGATTGACAGCCTGCTTCAGAAGACTGAGCAGAATCCATTCTTGCTTTGCTCACTTGCTTCTAAGCGTGCTTGCGATATTAACAATATGCTTCACGGTCAGCACCTGCGTGTAACCGCTGTTCAGGATTTTGATGACATTACTACTGTTGCAAGTGGTAAAGATTCTGTCTCTATTGCTATGAAAGAGATTAACGACGGTACCCTTGGCTTTGTCAAAGAGTCTTTTGACGAGGCAATTAAGGGCGAGAACACCATCGTTTACTAAGAGTTATGACTGAAAGAGTATGTCTGGTTCACTACCACGAAATTGGTTTAAAGGGTAAGAACCGATCCACTTTTGAAAATCAGTTGGTAACAAATTTGCGACGAGCCCTCCGACACTTTCCAGTGGCGGGGGTTTCTCGCATTTCTGGCTATCTTCTTGTAGAAACCACTGATAAACAAGCAACTGAAGAGCTACAACATGCGGTGGCCCAGGTTCCTGGCGTTGCACGTGCTTCTTTGGCGTATCGTTGTGGCTTAGATGAGCAGGAGTTTTGTAACGCCGCCGTGAAGGCGCTGGGGGAGTCCGGTGACTTTACTACGTTTAAAGTGCACGCTCGTCGTTCCTCAACGGTCTATCCAAAGCATTCCATTGAGATTAACCAGCTTGTAGGCGCAGTCCTTTGCGAGAATTTCCCTGATAAAAAAGTTCAGATGCATAATCCGGATATGACGGTCTATGTACACGTTGTTCAGGGTAACGCATACGTTTACGCTGCATCTATTCACGGCGTTGGTGGTCTTCCTGTTGGTACTGCGGGCAAGGTTGTGTCGCTTCTTTCTAGCGGTATCGATTCTCCTGTTGCCACATGGATGGTTGGTCGTAGGGGAGCTACGGTTATTCCAGTTCACTTCTCTGGACGCCCTATGACTTCCGATACCAGCGAATATCTGTGCCAGGATATCATTGAGGCTCTTGAGCCTGCTGGTCTTATTGGCAGAATGTATGTTGTGCCCTTTGGCGAGCACCAGCGTGAGATCTCCCTTGCTGTTCCACAGGCTCTTCGTGTCATTATGTATCGTCGCGTGATGTACATCATTGCACAGAAGATTGCAGAGCTTGAGGGTGCTAAGGCACTGGTAACAGGTGAGTCACTTGGTCAAGTTGCATCTCAGACGCTTGATAACATTGCTGCTGTCAACGAGGCAGTCACCATACCTGTTTTGAGGCCTCTGATTGGCTCTGACAAGCAAGAAATCATCCGTCGCGCCCAAGATATCAACACGTTTGATATCTCAACGCAGACGGCTCCTGATTGCTGTACATTGTTTATGCCTCGCCGTCCTGAGACTCATGCAAGAATGCGAGAAGTTCTTGAAGCATGGAATTCCTTTGATCATGAAGCAATGATCGATGACCTTATGCAGCATATTGAGTACATTGACTTTAGTCAGTGTCCTTCATATAAGCCACCTAAAAAGCTTGCTGCTCGTCATAAAGAACTTGCTCCTGCAGAGTTTATTGCTGACTAGGATATTTTCACTGCTCAAAACTTTTGATCGCTTTGCTCAGATACATTTTTAGAATCCGCCCCGTAAAAGGGCGGATTTTTTATGCGAGTGGTTTGATAGTCTTATTTAGAGCAATTCTGTTCTTGTTAGTTTGTGCAATATATCTGGCAATTGTTGATAACTGTGTCAGATTACCAGCAGTTTTAGGACAAAGCTATTAGATGAATCTTTAAAAGTAGTGCTTCTCATTAACCTAATAGTTGAATATAAATCTGAGGTGATTGTATGGCTCAGATTTCAAATAACCGCACTCAAATAATTAATAAATTGATGAGAAGGTTTAATCTATCTCAGCAACAACTCATAGCGGTTGCCGCTGTGGTTGTCCTAGCAATTGTGTCAGCAGTTGTATTTATTGGAATAATTACTGCTGGAACATCAGAGTCTTTTGATAGATCACATAATCAAGCAGACTCTACGCAAGGAGTGGCTGTTGCAGAAAATCCGCAACATACGCAAGAAGATAATGCTTCAGATCAGCCAGGAGCTGATCATAAGATTAAAGAAGCCTCTCCTCAAATGATGGTTCATGTTGATGGAGCAGTAAAGTCACCAGGACTTTACGCTTTACAAATGGCAAACCCACGCGTGAATGATGCTATTCAAATAGCAGGAGGTTTAACTGAAGATGCAAACGGCCAAGGGATTAATCTAGCGTCTCCTGTTGAAGATGGTCAAAAAATATATATTCCTAAAAAGGGAGAAGAGCCGCCAGCAGAGATTCCACAGCTAGAGCAAAACAATGCCACAAGCAATAAGCAAACAAATACGAAGAGAGATAAAAAGACGGTTGTAGATATTAATCGAGCAACTGTAGAAGAATTAACTAAGCTTCAAGGTGTGGGAGAAGGACTGGCTCAGCGAATTGTTGCAGACAGACAAAAGAATGGACCTTTTAAAACAACTGAAGATTTGATGCGTGTTTCTGGAATTGGCCAGAAAAAGTTTAATCAGCTCAAGGACAATATTCGTGTCTAAGGTGATAGAACAACCCACTAGGCCTTTTATTCCGTATAGCCTTTGTATCATGCTATTTGTTTGCTTATGGCTGCATGTTTTTATCGCGAGAAACGTAGCGCTTGATACTATTTTGCTTCAGGTTTTAGGAAGCTGCATGGCGGCAGCCTTAGGACTTTGGTATGTAAAGTACGCTCATACCAGCCTTATGACTGTTGGAACGGTTTTACTTTTACTTGTAATTATCTTTATCAGGTCTTCTTTTATTTATGCCAGTCAAATGGCATCGGTAGATCTTTTAGAGTCAACCGCTATACATAATTTTGAATTAGTCGTATCAAGAGATTTAGTTTATAAAAATCATACATGGACTGGTCAGGCAAATGTCATGTACCAGGGTAGATGCATTGGATCTGTGGGGCTACATGC
>JAGZNE010000077.1:0-6620 GCA_018363825.1 Atopobium sp.
TTTACATCAACAATGCCAGTCAACGATGAAGGGATCAGGGCTTTATCGGCTTCAGTTGATTCAACCATGTCTTCAAGTGTTTCAGTTGAGGCTACTTCTTCTGGCATGTCGTTTCTCCTTTCTCATCTCTGCTAATTGTGTTCCAATGCTCAACTAAACGATCTAAATATTCGCAAAATGTAACTTTTTCTTCATCTGAAAGAACGGACAAAGCCTGCGCTTCAAATGATGCAATAGATTCTTGAGCTTCTTGTGCCTGTTTACGCCCCTCTTTTGTCAGTGAAAGAAGCGTTTGCCTGCGATCTTTATCTACACGAGTGCGTTCAACAAGACCTTTTGCTTCAAGTTTGCTCACCATTTCTGAAAGCGATGCAGACGTGTTCTTTGTCTTGGCGAGAAGATCTTTTTGTGTCATATCTCCATCACGATACAGTGCAGTCAAAATAAATTGTTGACCGCCACGGCATCCGCGTGTGATGTAAAGATAATGGCCCAAGTGGCCAAGATTGCGAATAATGCGCATCTCTTGCGTAGGTGAGGTAGGTGCTTGATGCATGAGTACCTCCCATAACAGAAATAATTCTTGTTAGGTATTATACTCAAAATTTTTGAGATAGCAAGGTACCTAACAATCAAGTACCGAAGTTTTATTTTCTTGAAATAAAAGCAGGTAAATTGTTTGAAGTTCCAACACTGTTTTTAAAGGTAGGCAAAATTTGCAAAAATTCTTCGCACTACTGCATAAGGAGACACCTTAGGAACATTGTGAGGGCAACCTGGAATAAAGAGGAGTCGTGCGGTTGGAATTGCCTCAGCGATACGACGAGTTTCTTCTGGATAAATCTCGTCGTACTCACCAGCCATGACAACAACAGGAACAGAGATATGTCCCAGGGTTGCAGGATCAATATGTGGATTGTCTACCATGAGCTCAAGATGCTCTGCAATACGAGCGGCTTCTGCAGGTGAAGGAACAGGGTAGCCGTCTTCTAGAACGGCGCCTTCCCAGCCTTCAGCCGCCCAACGTTTATTACCCTGGATACTTTCATAGAGCCAAGTCATATCACCTAGCGTATCAGGCTCAAGATTTGCGCCAATAGACACGAGAGAGGCAACAATATCTGAATAATCGCGTGCTAAAAGAAGACCTAGGATGGCGCCATCAGAAAAGCCCACAATATGAGCAGATGTAACGCCAAGCTGCTTCAGGACAACGTATGCATCTTCTGCCATCTGCTCGTAGGTAAAGGCCGCTGTTCCTCGGGTACTTTGTCCTTGATCTCTGGAGTCTATACCTATTGCGTTGTAGCCACGTTTGCATACTTCATCAATGACGGTTCCAAAGATGCCGTGTTCTTCTCCATTTCCGTGGAGAAAAACAATAGGAGTGGCAAAGGTGTCGTCGGAAACAGACTTCAAATAAGCCGCAGTTGAAGCGAGGTCTTCACAGGGTTTCTCGCCAGCAGAGGCGTGGGGAGTGTAGACAAACGTTGCAATCTCCGCACCGTCATCAAGCAACACCTGAAGATGACTCTTCAGGTGTGCTGTTGGCTTGCTATAAGGTTTTGGGCGGTAGACGGGTGGAAACTCAACCACGTATGCTCCTAGCTGCGTGTTTTAGTTCTTCTGGCTTGGATGTGCTTTGAAGAAGTCAAAGCGAGGAGGGAGCTCTTCAAGCTGGTGCTCCTCTGCGCTCTGGCCAAGCTTTGCTGCAAGCTCTTTTGGACCCATAAAGGCGTTCTCCCAAGAGAAGAACTCCTCATGTGGGAAGTTGAGAGCATCTGCAATGCGCTCGCAGCCTTCCGGAACAGCCGGGTGCATAAGCAGCGTGATGGTCTTGAGTGCATAGAATGCATCAGCAAGTGCCTGGTCGTAGGCCTCGTCATTGCCCTGAGCGGCCTTGGAAGCCTCGCCCCAACGCTTGTTTTCTGCGCGAGCGTACTCATCAACAGCGGCAAGTGCAGAGTGTGCGTCAAAGCCGTATGCGAGCTGCTCGTACTTCAGCAGAACCTCTTGAGCAGCATCGATAACTTCCTGGTGAGGCTCACTGATAGGCAGATGACCGCCACATGCATTGGCAGCACCATACAGGCAGCTACGAGCCATGCGGTTAAAGATGTTAGTGAGGAATGCGGACTCCTTGAGCGCTGGATCAACAACGCGAGGATCATCCTTTACCAGAAGATCTGGCTCACCGTCTTTACCCTTCCTGGATACGGAAGTATCAAAAGCCTTTGGCGAGAAGGACACAGCGCGCTGATCAAGGCCAAGCGAGAGCCAGTGAGCGCGGAGCTGCTCTGGAGTGTAGGACTCAAGGAGCTCTTCGGCCATTGGAGGTTTGATAGCACCAGAGCTGGAAGCCTTCTTGTTCATAAAGAGAATGTGGTAGTTAGCAACTGGAGTATCGGTGGTAAGACCCCAATCAAGTGCATCCCACAGTGGGTTCTGGACAATGCAGTAGAAGAAGATGTTGTCCTGACCAATAAACTGGTAGACGGCAGCATCATCGCTGCACCACCAATCGCGCCACTCGTCAGAAGAGTAGCGAGAACCACCGTTGCTGGCGTCTTCAGAAAGAGCAGCACGTGTGAAGGTGATAGGAGCCCAAAGGGACTCAGTCCAAACCCAGATAGTAAGATCTTTGAGATCTTCAATGTCTGGAGACTTAAGGCCCCAAGAAATATTGCCCGTCATGCGGTAAGGCAGGAGCGTCTTGCTTGTTCTAAAACGAATTCCAGCCTCTTTGAGTTTCTCGCGAGCTTCATCTCTGTCTTGCCAGTTCTCAAAGACAACGGAGAAAGAAGAAGCGTTACCTTCTGGCTCAACGACATTATGAGCTGGGAGGGAAGAGGCAACGCCGTCAAAGTCTTGGCGGTAGGAATTTTGAATGTAGATAATAGGCTCGGTCAGAGTCTCTTGAACGGTAGAGGTAACAACTGAGCGAATCTGTGGGTTGTTCTTCCACTTTTCTACCAGGTTGTTTAGAAACTCTTTGTATTGTGGCAGGTCAAAGTACCAGCTTGGTGCCGGACGAAGCTCTGGCGTGGTGCCGGTGAGCTGAGACACAGGAGCAATGAGCTCCTCTGGATTGAACTGATGACCCAGGTCGCATTCTTCTGCATAAGCCTTCTCTGACTTGCAGCCCTTAATGGGGCAACGTCCATTGACCTGGCGACCATTAAGGAATGTGTGAGCCTCGGTATCGTAAAACTGTTTAGTTGAGAGCTTGGAGAGTTTACCGCGCTCGTAGAGGCGGTGCATGATGCTGTCAGCCATCTCTTCGTGAATCTTTGCAGCGGGTTCTAGCGCAGAACCGCCGTAGAAATCAAGCGAGATATTGTAGGCGTTAAGAGCGCTTTTCTGCAGGTTGTGATTATGATTAACGTAATCAAGGATGGTGCCCTCGTAGCCCTCTTCTTCAACCTTTTTACGATAACCCTCAGCAATAGGAGAGCCATAGCAGTCAGTTCCCGAGATAAACAAAACGTTTTTCTGGCCAATACGATCTCTTAAGAAACGAGCAAAGAAGTCAGCTGGGACAAAAACGCCTGCAATATGTCCGAAGTGGAGATTTTTATTACCGTAGGGCATACCACCGGTAATGACAGCACGCTTAGGAAAATGAGGGCGGTTGTTCATGTCGTAGCTTTCTGCCATGGATACCTCGCAGTTGGAATTAGTAGATTACGCAAATTATCTTCTTATTCTAATCTTTTTTGATTCACTACACGAATAGATTCAGAAGTAGATACTATAGTGAGTAGAAATTATGTAAGGAGAGTTTGTGGGAAGAAAAAAGCCAAAGACAAGCCTTGAGTTTGTTCTAAAGGATCCACCAAAGTCAGTGGTGACGCCCTTCCTTGTGGCTGACCTTGCACTTTTACTTATGTTTGTGTGCCATATTCCGCTGATGGTTATGGGAGAGCTCCCACCCAATGACATCCTTCCAGCCGTGTTGGGTCTTTTAGGAAGCATGTTGGCAGGTGGCTTGATCCTTGTGTGGATTACCCGCGTCAATAAGCGAGATTTTAGGTCATTGGGTCTTCGAGTAAGCTCCTGGCCAGGATTTATGCGCGGAGTTACCTTTGGCTTTTTGATGGTGCTGTTTACCTTTGGCTCTATCATGCTCATTGAAGGCTTTGACTTTAACTTCAACGCTTCCTATAACATTTTTGCTGCTCTCTTCTTACTTGTGGCAACCCTTATTGAGTCTGCTGCAGAAGAAATATTGTTTAGAGGTTACCTACAAACTGGTGTTGCAGCTAAGAGTTCTTTCCCTGTAGCGCTTGTGCTTCAAGCAGTGCTCTTTACCGCAACGTATGGACTAACGCCTAACATCTCTATTGCCGCAGCAATCTCAGTCTTTTTGATGGGCATTCTTTATGGCTTGGTGTTTTGGCTTACCGATAATCTGCTCATGACCATTGCTATGCACTTTATCTGGAACTTTGTAACCGGCCCTATTCTGGGCATCTCGGTTACCACTACGCTTCTTCCTACCACACTTTTAACGGCGTATCCTGCAGCATCTGAGTTTATCTCGGGTGGCGCCTATGGTATTGAAGCAAGCGTTGTTACCATTTTTGTATGCCTTGCTGCCTGCGCTATAGTAGGTTGGAAATGTTATAAGGCACAAGGCGAGAAGAACTAATGGCTTCAAACATGCTTCAGTCAATTGAGACTCTTTCAGTAGAGCCGGGAACACCGCTGCTGCTTCATGCATGCTGTGGTCCATGTTCACTTGAACCTTTAAAACATCTGAGGGAAGAGGGCTTTGAGCCAACCATCTGCTGGACTAATCCTAATATTCAGCCAGTTGAAGAGCACGACAGGCGTCTTCAAACCTTACTTACGTGGGCTCAAGAAGAAGCTCATGTTGAGGTAATTGTGGCAGGAGATCCGCGAGAGCAGTGGGAGCGAGCTGTGGCCCCTCAAGGTTTTGAGCGAGACCGTCGCTGTCGTGCTTGTTACGCAATCCGCTTGGCAGAGAGTTGTCGTGTGGCGGCTGAGCGCGGGTTTGAATACGTTTCTACAACACTGGCCGTCTCGCCCTACCAGCTCTTTGATGCGTGCGAGGATGAGTTGGTGTCCATTGCGCACGCTCATGGACTGACGCCTGTATGGAGAGATTTCCGTCCGTTTTACCCAGAGGCTACAAAAGAGTCTCGTGAGCTTGGTATGTATCGACAAAATTATTGCGGTTGCAGATATTCTGCGGCCGAGGCTCAGATAGAGCGTCATGAAGCTCGTGACGCAAGAAAGGCAGCACGTCATGCGAACTGACGATTTTGATTACAACCTTCCAGAAGAACGTATTGCGCAAGCTCCTGCTGAGCCAAGGGACTCTTGTAGGCTTTTGGTGCTGCATAGAGAAGATGGCCGCATAGAGCACAAGCACTTCAATGATATTGTGGAGTATCTTGAGCCGGGCGATTTGGTTGTAGTTAATCAGACGCGCGTTATGCCAGCTCGCCTTGTAGGTAAAAAGCAAAATACGGGCGGCGTCTCAGAAACGCTGCTTTTAAAACGTCGAGAAGACATTGATGCTCTTGGTGGCGTATGGGAGTGTCTGGTAAATCCTGGTAAGCGTCTAAAGCCTGGCGCAGTAATTGAATACCGTGCAGGTGGCTTGCATGCTCCTGACTCAGCTCCTGTTGTGTTGACGGGCACCATTGTGGACTTTGTTGACGACAACAGGGGAGGTCGCCTGGTGCGTTTTGAAGCACAGGGAGATCGCACTCTTGACGAGGCTATTCATGAGGCGGGCCACGTTCCACTGCCTCCGTATATTACACAGTACGAAGGAGACCCAGAGAAGTATCAGACGGTCTACGCTATGCAGGACGAGCATTCTGCTGCAGCTCCTACCGCGGGTCTTCACTTTACTCCTGAGCTCATTGAAACCATCAAAGCAAAGGGTGTTCAGTGGGCATCTGTTGAGCTAGAGGTGGGTATTGATACCTTCAGGTTGGTAACAGAGGATGACCCTACTAAGCACGTCATTCATACCGAGCGCTACCACGTAGCTCCAGAAGTTGTAGAAGCAGTAAAGGCTACCAAAGCCGCTGGTCATAAGGTTATTGCCATTGGTACTACTAGTGTTCGCTCGCTTGAAAGTGCTTGGGATAATCAGATTCCTGCAGCTGATCCTCCTGTTGTTGCCCGTCGCTTTGAGGAGGCAGAAGACTCTGCTGCAGTAACTCATAAAGGCGATATGGTTGCTCGAGAAAACGCAACTACTAATCTCTATTTGATGCCAGGCTCTACGTTCCACGTGGTAGACACCATGGTGACCAACTTCCACGTTCCACGTTCAACTTTGATGATGCTGGTTTCTGCGTTTGCAACGCGCGAGCAGATTATGGACGCCTATCAAAGTGCTATTGACGAGAAGTACCGTTTCTTGTCATTTGGTGATGCCATGATCATCATTTAGCGAGTTTGGTTTGGCGAACGTGATTTAGTGACCATGACCCTCACGTTCAGCTTGAGGGTTCAGAGCTAGAGAAAAAAGTGCCCACAGTATTGTACCGACCCCCAAAAGTTAGACCAAAATCTAACGATTAGGAGGTCGGTATTTTTATGGCAAAACATAGTTTCGAATTCAAGAAGAAAGTTGT
>JAGZNE010000078.1:0-6477 GCA_018363825.1 Atopobium sp.
AGGCTCACTGAAGCGTCCTGGGTTTTGTTCCGCTTCTTATACGGGGGTCAGCTTGGCTGACCGGGTTTGATTGTATCTTGTGATGACCTCTTCGGGGGTGGTGTAGTTGAGCGATTCGTGGAGCCGTTCAGTGTTCCACCAATGGACCCAGTTCAAGGTAGCCCATTCGACCTCGGTACATGAACTCCAGGACTGGGAGTAAATCAACTCGCTCTTGTACAGTCCGTTGACTGTCTCAGCTAGCGCGTTATCGTAAGAGTCACCAACCGAACCGGTCGAAGACTTAATCCCGTAGTCAGCGAGCTTATCGCTGTAGGCAATCGATGTGTATTGCGAGCCGTGATCAGCATGATGAACCAGACCATCAAGACCCTCTTTTGCGCCCATGATGGCCTGCTCAAGTGCCTCCAGTGGAAGAGCCTCGGTGGTCATGGTCGATCTGGTAGACCATCCCACGATCTTCCTGGAGTACACGTCGGTGACAAAGGCTGTGTAGACGAACCCTGACAAGGTGCGAATGTAGGTCATATCAGCGACCCATAGCTCGTTGGGCCTGCTGGCCTTGAACTCCCGGCTCACTAGATCCGGGCGAGTATCCGGCACTGGTGCTGGCCGGGTGGTCACAGGCACCCGGCCGCGGCGAACACCGCTAATACCGGCGATCTTCATAAGCCTGGCGACCTGGTCACGACCGATATTCCACCCTGCACGCCTGGCAGCGTGCCACATCTTGCGTATCCCATACACGCCATAATTGCGAGCATGGATCTTCTTTAGCTCCTCGATCAGCATCCGGTCTCGTATGCTCCTAGCGCTGGCAGGCCGACTTTTAGCTAGCCGGTAGCCACGGGAGGTAATAAACCTGCCAATCGTATGCTCGCCTAGTACCCGGCAGATGAGCTCGACCGAGAAACGCTCGCGATATTCGTCAATGAACGCGATCATTTGCTCCCGGGGTGGTCGAGTTCTCGTGCGAAAAAAGCTGACGCGAGTTTCAAAATCTCGTTCCCCCGCCGTAATTCCGCGTTCTCGCGTTTTAACCGTTTGATCTCTTCGTGTTCTTCACGCGTTATTCCGCCTTTCTTACCCGAATCAATCAGGTGCTGGTCATACCAGCGCCGCAACGACTCATTCGATACCCCAAGCTTCGGGGCGATCTTTTGAACCGCCTGCCACTGCGTCACGCTCAGATCATCGCCTAGACGATCCGCAACCATCCGCACCGCGCGATCCTTAAACCCTGGTGAATACCTCTTCGCCATGTTCCTAATCCTCTCAAAAACAGGTAGGAACAAAACTCAGTACGCTTCAATAGGCCCGACATTGACAAGTTTATTTCGGGCTGCGGGCGCCTATCAAAGGCTATCCTGCATTGAAGAAATACCTCGCGAGACAGCAAGACAAACATGCACAAAACTCCAAGCAACAGACTCAATAGAGAATCCTGACGCCGTGATATCTATGCGGGGCGTGAGTTTTACTTACGATGCAGTCGCTGATGGTGCAGAAAGACCTCGCAACTCCGAGATTTCCTGGGCACTAAACGGAGTCAGCCTTGACGTAGCGCGGAACAAGATCACAGCGATTATCGGCCCATCCGGAGCTGGCAAGAGTACCGTTTTTTCCCTTTTGGAATGCTTCTATCCCTTAAGGTATGGGCAGATCTACATAATGGGTCAGCCATTAACTTCAATGACAATAGAAGAAGTTCGATCGCATTTTGCGTACGTCGAGCAAAATGCACCCCTTCTATCTGGTACTGTTCAGGACAACCTCTGTCTCGGACTTTCCGAGGTAACACGAGAGGAATGTGCGAGAGCACTCGAAGTAGTTGGACTGGATCATCTGGCAGATGATCTTGGCCGCGACATAGATGCGTATGTCGGCGAGCATGGCGTTTTGTTAAGCGGAGGCGAAAGGCAGCGGCTTGCATTGGCTCGCACGCTGCTTTCCGATAAAGATATATTGCTACTTGATGAGTCGACGTCCAACGTCGACGAGATTGCTCAGAAAAAGATAGCCTCCTTTCTTAAAGGTTACGTAATGAATAAAATGGTACTTATGATCGCTCATCGACCCGCGCTGATTGAAGCAGCGGATAATGTCATTGTTTTCGACAAGGGGCGACTGGTGGACTCAGGATCGCTTGAGGCCGTCCGCAGCCGTTGCTCCCTCTACCGACAATTGACTCAGGTGGGTGGTTAGTTTGATAGGAATTGCGGGTATATTGATGTATATCAACGGGGGGAGTGGGGTTTAGCGTGCATACTCGTCTATGTTTTCGGAAAATGCGGAGCACAGATTGGCCCCTTGTTCGACTTGCTCGCAAAGAACTAGCCAAAGATCTCGCTCCCTGGATAGCACTCGCGTTTACATCAGCCTTTACCGCCATGGGCGTGTCATTTTACATCGGCAGCCTGGTCCGAGGGAGCGGGTTTGATGGTCAGATCGGACAGGCTTACGTTGAATCCGGTTCTACCGGTATTGTGCTGTTAATCCTGGTTTCGGTATTTGCGATCTCATCCAGTTCACGAGTTGCAGTCACGCTACAGCACAGGGATATTGTCGTCTGGCGACTTGCAGGGGTTAGTGAGCAGCAGGCTAAGATCGTTGCGCTGGTTGAGATTTCGATTGCTACTGCGGTGGGTACACTTGTCGGCGCAGCTGGCGCTTTCGGGCTTTGGCCCATCTGGAGACTTGTGTTACACGCTGCGGATATGCCTTATGCGCTGACGCTAGGTGTTCCGCCGCTTGCGGTGTTTCCTATTGTTGTCTTTGCCCTTAGCGTCACTGCGGTTTTGGGTGGCATGAAGGCAGGTCGGCAAGCTGCGAATGTCCGACCTGTATTGGTGCTGAAATCTGATTCTGTGGCGGTGCGGCGATTTAGCTGGGGCAGTTGGTTAGTCGGAGGACTTGCGCTGTACCTTATTGGATATCTTCTCTTCTTGGCGAATCGCACGTCACCCCACAGCAGTATTACCGATATAACGCAGAAGACGACTTTTATTTATTTGGGAACGGCGTTGGCATATGCTGTGCTTGTGGGTTCAGTAGGCAAGTATTTTGTCGGTCGCTTCCTGC
Organism: Atopobium sp.; assembly: GCA_018363825.1. Lineage (GTDB taxonomy): Bacteria > Actinomycetota > Coriobacteriia > Coriobacteriales > Atopobiaceae > Lancefieldella. The sequence continues at coordinate 3,082 of JAGZNE010000078.1, forward strand.
GTGTGTGGACGGCAGTTGTGCCCAAACGATGGTCAAAGTCTTGGTTTTTGGCCAGCCGCCAGTCCGAACATGACTTAGAGATTTCAACTGCTCTTGTCATTCCGTTGACAGTCTCCCTTGTCCTGGTAACCGGAGTCTTTGGTTATGTTGGGCAGGCACAGGATGCGGCGAGAGCGTTTGGTGTTGCCTTTGCTGGAAAGGGAATCGACATCGGTGGTCTTGTGCAGCTCCTCGGTCTTCCGGTTCTCATTTCTTTGATAAATGCCGGAGGAATCGCCATTGCCACCGGCGCTAAGAAGCGCAGGGACGCAAGTATGCTGTTCGTCCTAGGGGCAACCAAAAGGCAACTTTATTCTAAATTGGTTTTTGAGTCAGTCATGCTTGTAGGGACTGCATTGCTGATTTCGCTCATGGTGTATTTCGTCAACGGATTGGGTTTCTATCTCGCTGTCCGATACGGCCCGATTCCTGACGCAAGTTTCATATGGCCTAGTCTGACTCCGTTCGTATTAGCGCTGCTTGGACTGGGAATTTTCTTAGTGAGCTCATTGTCTACACATCGCAGGCTTGATTATGTTCAGTCGGGAGATATCAAGTAGGGGATCGCGGGTAATTTAGATCGCGAGATGAAAGGTGATGAAATCATGACACGAGAAACAACGGCTCGGGTGTGTTGTCAGAGTCTCAATAAGAGTTATGTCGTCCCAGGGCGTGAGGGGTTAACAAGGCAGGTTCTTCAGGATGTGTCCTTCCAGGCGTGTGACGGCGAGTTGGTTTCTGTTGTGGGACCCTCAGGTAGTGGTAAGAGTACCTTACTGTACTGTCTTTCCGGACTTGAGTCGTGCGATGATGGCAAAGTTGAGCTTTGTGGTGTCGATATTACCCAGCTAAGCCTTCCAGATATCTCGCGGCTGAGGCGCGATAACGTCGGTTTCGTCTTCCAAGATTACAACCTCATTCAGTCTTTGACGTCGATTGAGAATGTGATGTTACCTGCCCAGTTGTCGGGCGCTGACGCTGATCCCGCTGCCGCGAAAGCACTGCTAAATAAACTCGGCCTATCGAATCAAATCAACGCGAAACCGCAGACCCTCTCAGGGGGCGAACAGCAACGTGTTGCAGTTGCTCGTATTCTTTTCAATCAATCGAAAATTGTTTTTGCAGATGAACCCACTGGCGCACTCGATTCTCAAGCCAGCAAAGTCATTGCCAATCTCCTTCGAGAAGCAGCTCGTGCGGGCTCCACAGTGGTGATCGTGACACATGACATTGAACTCGCGGCACAGTCAGATCGGGTGTTGGTGCTCTACGACGGCCGCGTTAACAGCATATTGGAACATCCTTCACCCCGTGAGGTCTTTGAGACCCTCAACATGCTGAACAACGGGAACAGCCCCCATGAAGCCAACTCTGATTAGCCAGTTCGAGAATCTTGCTGCCCTCACTAATACGGCGGCACAAACCAAATGGGCGAGACACGGAGAATGGTGGTACTACTCGGATAGCGCCACTGGTCTCTTAATGCGCGTTCCGATCAGCGATCCGGACGACTGGGATCTTGATGAGCACAACATGCAGCGGTTGCGCCCCTCTGCACATCCTGTGTTTCACCATAATCAAACGGAATACTCAGAAGTCATAAGTCAAGATATTTCAAGGGACGGCAACTATACCTGTTCGGCTACACGTTCACCATCTGACGATATAATTCGACTTGATGTTCGTGAGGCTAAGTCTCAGCGCATAGTTTTCAGCAAATCTCTTCGCGGATGGATGCTAGACCGAATATATCTGTCGAAAAACGGTGAAGGAATTTACTTCACCTGCCCCTCCTCGTCACATCATTCTAAATCACTGTGGGCCATTATAGCTGATAGCCGTAAAGCGCAGCATCCAATATGTCTTTTTGCCGGACATAGCGGCGACAACCTCAGCGTAAGCCGCACCACATCACAAAGATTTCTGAAAGTAATACATACATCTAGCTCGCGTCGCGTGTTTACTCTCATTGATCTCGATACTACCCAGATACACTCCGGCATCGAAGTTGCGACAGGATTAGCTTCCAAACATTATACATTCTAGCATTTAGAGTGCGAAGGGATAGACTTCGCATTTCTCATCGAGCACAGTGGTGCGGCCTCTGGGGGCTACCTGAGTAGTTTTAGGCTCAACGACGGACGTGCCATAGGGGTAAGGTGCTCATTTAACGGAGAAGCGAACCGGTCTTTGACGTGTGCGACCTCGGTTTACCTAGGAAAAGAAAGCCTTGTCGCCTTCCTCCCCGATGGGCTTTCTGTAGATGTAGTTGTCTTTTCTTACACATACTGCGGTAATGGTGGAATAACTTTGGAGGTTCGATCGACTCTTCACCTGCCATCGCATGTGAATTCAGCGCTAATGCGCCCGATGGACTGGTGGCAGCCTTATGTCGATATAGCTATTTCGAGCTTAGTCGCACCACCGGAGCTGTTGCGAATCCCCCTCAACAGAAGATTGTGTAATCGCCAATCTCCATCCTCCTATCTTTTTGATGTACTACCAAAAATGAAGGAGAGTAGATACGGCGTCGTTCGCACTCTAAGTCGCTTGGATGGCAACTCGTCCGCAGGGTTAACAATGGCCTCGTCGAACGCTAGTATGCAGCCGGCAAAGGGTTGCCTAGTTGTCGGTTACGGAGCCTATGGACGGTCATTACCCCGTAGCTTCAATCCACTGTACGCAATGATGCTTGAACGCGGCGTTGATATCGCACTCGCGCACGTTCGAGGCGGCGGAGAATTTGGTGTTCAGTGGCACCAACAGGGAACGAGGTTGCATAAACTTGACTCTATCGGGGATTTTCTTGATGTCTGTGAATATATTAAGACCAACGGAACTAGTCTAAACCCAGACTATAAATTGTTTGCGCTAGGGGCTAGTGCCGGGGGGTTGTTGGTAGCAGCAGCCGCGAATATGTCGCCTGATCTTTTCGATAGTCTCATACTGGTCGCTCCGTTCGTCTCGCCGCTTCGTGCTCTCATGGACCCCGATGAACCGCTGACTATTACTGATTGGAAAGAGTACGGTAACCCCATTTCTGATCTCAATATTAGGAAGTATATTGCGGGCTACTCGCCGCTTGAAAACGTTCCTCCCGTTAGGATGCCAGACGCCTTTTTAGCTCTCAATGAACTGGATAACAAAGTCAATAACCGACATGCTTTAGAATGGGTTGACCGTATGCGCGAAACTGGATCGCACATAGAGTTGGAAATCCGCCCGGGTGCCGATCATGCCGGCACGTGGTCTGGAGCAACGTCTTCTCAAATACGCATCCTCGAATGGATCACAACATGCCTGCCCTAATAGACATGCCTGCCAGACTGCGCTGATACCTGCTGGAAATGATGTTAA
>JAGZNE010000079.1:0-6199 GCA_018363825.1 Atopobium sp.
CACCGAGGCAGTTCGCAGGCATCCATACTCCGTCATCTTGCTGGACGAGATGGAAAAGGCTCATCCTGACGTCTTCAACATCTTGCCGCAGGTTCTGGACGACGGTCGCCTGACGGACGGTCAAGGTAGGGTAGTAAGCTTCAAGAACACCATCATTATCATGACCAGTAACGTTGGTTCGCAGTTCATTGCTGGTGCTGGCGCAGAGGGCTTCAACGAGGAGTCCAGAAAGCAGGTTATGGAGGCGCTGCGTAGCTCCTTCCGTCCTGAGTTCTTGAACCGTATCGATGACGTGGTAATCTTCCAGCCTCTGGGTCTTGAGGACATCGAGCGCATCGTGGACATTCAGCTCAAGGATGTTCGTAGCAGGCTTGCTAACGAGCGCATGACGCTGGAGCTTTCTGAGGCGGCAAAGCAGTCGCTGGCTCTTGACGGCCTGGATCCTGTTTACGGCGCTCGTCCTCTGAAGAGACTCATTCAGCGTCGCGTTGTTGACCAGGTAGCAAACTTGATTATTGCAGGTGAGCTGCATGAGGGTGATACTGTTCTGGTTGATACTGACGAGAACGGCAACTTGGTTGCTCGCAAGAAGTAAGTGAGGCTGCGTATGTGTGACGAGGCAAACAGGGCCGAGAAACCCGAGGCGCAGGCCGTGGCACGCGAGGACACTGCGACGGCTACGCCACAGGTCGTGGCTGCTGCAACGGCTACGCCGCAGGTCACAGCACGCAAGGACGCTGCGACGGCTGCCAAGCAGGACACAGCGCAAGCCGCCGCGCAGGTTGTTGACCCGGAGTTTGCGCGCGCGGAAAACGAGGACGATGACGGCTACGACCCGTACTCCGATCGTCGTCCCGCGAGCGAGCCGCTCTTTGAGCGCGATCCCTGGAGCTAGACCGCGGGGTTTCTCGCCAGATGTTTCTCGGCACACGCAAAACTCTACAAACGAAAGCCGCTGGTACATGACGTATCAGCGGCTTTTTGTGTGGCTCGGCGTTACGTTCATGATTGCGAGCCTGAAAAGTGCATCATGTCTGAGTAAATTTACTCAGACATGATGAGAGAAACCGGCAAAACCACTCAGACATGGTGCACTTTTCCGGCAAATCGTTCAGACATGGCGAGAGAATCAGGCTCCATGGAAGGGCGAACTCGGATGCGCTTTAAACTCTGCCTGAAAAGTACAAAGAATCTGTGTTTGGGACACAGATTCTTTGATGAAATCAGGCAGAATCCACCGATTCTTTTACATTTTCAGGCAAACGTTACAGATTCTTTGCAGAAATCAGGCGCGTAACAGCTGACATTGCTTTGTGCGCGTCGGGAGGTTTGTCGCCTTGCAGTTTAGCGGACGGCAACGCCCCAGTTGGCGGACATCCAGGTCCAGAGGAAATAGACTACCGCGGCGATGATAGCCAAAACAATGATGGCGGCAATCAGCGAGCCTGCATTTGAGCGGCGCTCTTTTCGGACAAAGATGTCGCGCTGACCCTTGGGTACCTGCAGGAACTGGCCATAGTGAACGTCCTTGCGAAGGTGCGCAATCTCGTTCTTTGGCTTGCGCCAACCCTTCTTCGCATAAGCGCCCTTGCTGGATTCAAAGCCAGCAGCTTGGTTCTCTGGAATTTCGAGTTTCTCGCCCGGCATTGTAAAGTCGCTGATAGGTTCCACTGTTTTGTGATGGCGATGCTGGCGGACGTATGGCTGCTTTGCAGCGTCCTCGCTCGCATGCTCAGAAATCTCAGATGATGAGAAGTGCTGTGCACCAGTTGCGTGAAGCTCGGCATCATCAGCTGGATGGGCTTCCTGCTCAAAAGATTCAGCGTATTCAAACTCCTGCTGAGCGTCAGAACGAGGGTCCTGATTCGCAGGTGAAACGTTATTTTCAAGGTTGTTCGAGGTGTCCACGATGGTCCTTTTGTCGTAGTCTCGCAAAACATTGATATAAAACATGATACCGCAGCGCGCACAATCCTGCACAGTTTTGCTTGGATATTTACGCGACTGCGTCAGACAGACGTGTGAGACGGACGAGTGATTTGGCGTCGACTCACGCGCATCTACGTGGTACATAACTGCAGGATAATTTTAGTCATTAAGACTTAGAAATTTTATAAAAAGTTGTATAAATTCGTGCAAGCAGGGTACAACAGATGATGAACAACGAAGTGCCAATAACGGCATCTACCAGTAAAGGAGTGGTTACTATGAAGAATGTAGTTCCTTATGATCGTATTGCAAGGAATCTGAGCACGTGGCCATTTGGCTCATTTGATTCTTTCTTTGACGCGCCTTATTCAGCTCTGTCTTCCGTCTCGTCCGACGCTTTTGTTATGAACGTTGAGGATGCAGGTCAGTCTTACGTGGTAACGGCCGAGCTCCCCGGCGTTTCTAAGGAGAACATCGACGTCGAGCTCAATGAGGGCAGGCTTTCAATCACTGCTACTCGCAAAGAGCCCGAGGAGGAGAAGGCCAAGAACTACCTGCACAAAGAGTCTTCTGAGTGGCAGGCAACTCGTGGCGTGTATCTGAAGGACGCAGCTCGAGAGGGCCTAACTGCAAAGCTTGATGGCGGCATCCTGACCATTACTGTTCCAAAGCAGGATCAGCAGGCCAGCGTCACAAAGATTGCGATCGACTAACACTAGTGCTCTGAGCGGCGGCTTTGGCAGTCAGTCAAGCTGCTACTCAGGCAGTAAGGTGCCTGGTAGTTGACCTGCCAGGCACGTATAGCTGCAGCCGGGCGTACGGCTAGACGTGCCTGTTCAACGCCCGATTACAGGCACCTCGCATAGCGAGAAGATCTTGGAGCTCCAAGGTTTTCTCGCTTTTTTGTTGTCGCAAGCCTGGGGCGTGCTGTTGGGGTGCGGAACCCGGGACGCGCGGTGTGTCAGCGCGCAAACGCGCAGCTACAGCGACATCGGCCAATCTTGGCTGGCAACGCAGACGGCAAGTGAGCCGTCGGGAGTCTGCGCCTCGGTGAACGCGTCGTTGAGAGGCTGCGCGCCAACCGCCTCAGCAAGCGTTCTAACTGCGACGCTTGGACGGTTATTCTCGTGAGAGAGGTGCATGCCAACCACGCAACGAGTATTTGGGCCCACAAGCTGCGACAACGCCTGTGCAGTGTACTCGTTTGACAGGTGGCCGGAGTCTCCGTGGACTCGCTGTTTGAGCACGTACGGATAAGGACCTGTGAGCAGCATGTGCTCATTATGGTTGGACTCGATAGCAAGAATGCGCACGTCGGAAAGATATTCGAGAGCCTCTGGCGTCAGAACGCCTGTGTCTGTACAGTAGCCCACAGAGTCTACGATGCGTCTATCAGGGCCGGCGAGAAAATCAAAGCGCATGCCCATAGGCTCGCAGACATCGTGCGAGGTTGGGAACGTGCTTACCTCAATGTCTGGCGCGGCATCAATATGAACAGAACCCGTCTGGTCAACAAGGGTAAAGGTGACGTTTGAACAGGAGCTTCTTCTTGAGAGCGCGGCGGCAGTTCCTGTTGTAGCAAACACAGGAACATCAAAAGTTTTACTGACAACCGAAAGACCTGAGACATGATCAGTGTGCTCGTGCGTAATAAAGATAGCTACGAGCTCAGACAGATTAACGTTCAGTTCTTTAGACCGACGCAGAATTTCTTTTCTAGAGATTCCGCAATCAATCATAATGAGACCATCAGGCGTTTCTAACAGACTGCAGTTGCCCTTTGATCCGCTGGCAAGAATATGTAGGCGAAACGTGGGATTCATGAATTTCTTTCTACTGAGTAACTTTCGGGTATAACTGTAACAAACACACCGGACAGAAATTGGTGCTAAGTGCCATCCGTACACGCATACTTCAATAAAAAGAACGCTCTCGTCGCAAAAGACCAGGCAGATGGATTGCGTAGAGGCCAGACAGAGAACTCGCGACGTGGTCAGGCTGCTGCGCCCGTTATCCTTATGGTCTCGGGCGGAGCCGACTCGATGGCGCTACTCCACATGGCGGCAACGGAGCCACTTGACCTCGGAGATGGCGCAGGTCTTGCGCGCGTTGCAAAAGAGCGCCTGTATGTGCTGCATGTAAACCACCTGCTTCGTGGGTCAGACGCAGACGCTGACCAGCACTTTGTTCAAGAGACTTGCGACTCGCTGGGCATTCCCTGTACTGCATTGCGCGTGGATGTAGCAAAGCTTGCGCAGGAGCGTGACGGCAACGTGGAAGAAATTGGTCGTCGGGTGCGGTATGATGCTGCGCGAGAACTCGCTCAAAAACTTTGCGTTGAACAGGGGGTTTCTCGCCAGAAGGCAAAGATTTTGACAGCACATACGGCGGACGACCGCGCGGAGACGTTCATGATGAACGTGATGCGCGGATCCGGCATGAGCGGCCTGGCGTCGATTCCTAGGCACCGCGGGCTGATTTATCGTCCGCTGCTCGACTACACGCATGACCAGCTCAAAGACTGGCTGAAGGCTCGCGGCCTGGACTGGCACGAGGACGCCACCAACACCGATACCCACTATTTACGTGCGTATATGCGCCATAACGTTCTCCCTCTGCTGAAGGCGAGAAACCCGATGTTGGTGCAGACGGTGTGCAAAATTGCAGATTTGATGACTGACGAAGACGATTATCTTGAGGCGAAGGCCGCTCGTAAGCTGAGGCAGATTACGCTGCGCAAGAGTGAGTCTTCGCTGGTACTTGACGCGCTGAAGCTGAGCTCTACCGACGTAGTAATTGCTCGTCGCGTGGTGAGGATTGTGGCAAGGCAGCTGATTCCCGAGGCTTGGCTAGAGTTCAAGCACGTAGATGCCGTGCTTGAAGCGGTTGCTGCGGGAGTTGGCGTGGCCAACTTGCCGCAAAACCTTGAAGCGCGCGTTCGTTTGGGCACCGTGACATTCTCGTTCACGGGCGCCGCGAGGAGTGCGGTCGGCGCTGCGGCTGCGGTCGCCGCGAGAAGCGCGGGCAGCGCTGCGGCTGCGGTCACCGCGAGAAGTGCGGTCGGCGCTGCGACTGCGGTCGCGGCCAGCGGTGAACCAGCAGCTACGTCGCCTACCACATCAACGTTTGGCGAGCACCTTGCGGTCCCGGGAACACTGGAGCTGGTAGACGGCCGAGTGCTTTCGGCGCGCATTCTCCCTGTGGAGCACGGCTTTGACGTCGTGTCCTATGCAACCGCGCATAGCCAGGAATGGTTGGGCGAGTCGGTTCTTCTCGACGCACAAGCCTGTGGGGTAGACCCAGTTCACGGCGGTAGCCTGTGGGTCTCGGGACCCGAGGCGGGGGACACCATGCAGCCTCTGGGTATGCACGGGCAGTCAAAAAAGATCTCTGACCTGCTGGGCGAGGCGGGCGTGCCCGTTGAATCCAGGAGTATGATGCCTATTGTGCGCACAAATATTCGTGGACATGTAGTGTGGGTTTCGGGAATTCGTCCCGATGAACGAGTAAAATGTACGCAAGATACAAAACAGCTGCTAGAATTGAACATCTATTCTGGTCATAAGCCATTTGAGAGGAGCCAGTAATGGCGGAGCTTCACCCTGATATTGAAGAGATTCTGCTTGACGAACAGGACATCAAGGACATCGTCAATAAGGTGGGTGCAGAGATCACGCGTGACTATGCGGACAAGAACCCCCTGGTCATTGCTGTTCTTCGCGGAGCTGTTGTATTCATGGCCGACATCATGCGCGCCATTGAGTGCCCACTCTCCATCGATTTTATGGCTGTTTCCAGCTACGGCGACGGTGTTAAGAGCTCCGGCGTCGTGCGCATTGTAAAAGACCTTGATACCAAGATTGAGGGCCGCCACGTCATTATCGTTGAGGACGTCCTGGACTCCGGCCTGACCCTCTCTTACCTGGTCCGCATGCTCCAGTCTCGTAACCCCGCTTCCATTGAGATTGCCGCTTTCCTGGTCAAGGACATTGAGGGCAAGCGTCCAGCTATTGATCCTCGTTACGTGGGCACTCACGTACCCGACAAGTTTGTTGTTGGTTACGGCTTGGACTATGCAGAGCGCTACCGTAACCTGCCATTTGTTGGCGTTCTGAAGCCTTGCGTGTACGAATAGGCTGAAGTTACACGGTCAAGCTCGCAGTGAAGTCACGCGGTCAAGCCACGCGGCTGAACTTGCGGCCACGCGGTCTGCTTCAAAAATTTGCCGCAAGACCGTGCAATAGATACAAATTTGTTAAAACTTTTAAAG
>JAGZNE010000080.1:0-5979 GCA_018363825.1 Atopobium sp.
GCTGAACGTTGAGGCCAGCAATCTTACCTGCATCCTTGGTTGCCTGACGCTGTGCATCGTTGAAGTATGCTGGGACAGTGATGACAGCGTCGGTTACAGGCTCACCGAGGTACTTCTCGGCGTCTGCCTTCATCTTTGCAAGAGTCATAGCGCTGATCTGCTCTGGAGTGTAGTCAACGCCGTCAATCTCAACGACCGCGCGACCGTCGGTGCCAGCCTTGACCTTGTAAGGGACAGTCTTGATCTCAGACTGAACCTCGTCAAACTTGCGGCCCATGAAACGCTTGATGGAGAAGACAGTGTTTACAGGATTGGTGACAGCCTGGTTCTTTGCTGCCTTACCAACAATGCGGTCACCGTCAGCACGGAAGCCGACGACGGAAGGAGTTGTGCGGTCTCCCTCTGCGTTAACGATAATAGTTGGCTCTCCACCCTCGAGGACAGCCATAGCTGAGTTTGTAGTACCCAGGTCAATTCCAAGAATCTTACCCATTGTGAATCATCCTTTCCTATGTACGTGTTCCGTTTGGCGAGAAACCCCACAGGTAGATGACCTAAAAAGGGGCACAAGCTAACCGTGAACACATACCGTGTTTCTGCTTTACGGTTTTGCTTATACCCCTATGTCTGACTTATATACATAATCTAAGTCAGTTTGTAGTAGATTTTTTAAGTTCCTTATCCCAGCAACGTATTCCTACCGTAAGCCTCACGCCATGCAACAGAGAACTCATCAACGGCAGTCTTTGTTCCAGGGTGGTCCATCATGGTGTAGACAATATCAGGTGGAAGAGTAACTGCATCAATACCTGCAGCGATAAGCGCATGAACCTGCTCGGTATTCTTAAATGATGCAGCAAGAATCTTAGAATTCAGTCCATGAGTCTCGAGCATCTGCATAAGATCAAAAACCTGACCGATGCCGTCACCGTAGTTGCACATACGGTTTACGTAAGGAGCAAGGTAATCCGCGCCATTCATGGCCGCCAAAAATGCCTCGTCCGCAGAATAAATTGCCGTTGCCAGGACACCAAGTCCCTCGGACTTAAGCTGCTTAATTGCTTTGTATCCGTTGCGGGTAACAGGAATCTTCACATAGGTATTCTCGGGTCGAAGGCCACATATATAGCGAGCCTCTTCCAACATCTTCTGATAGTCAGTTGAAACAACCTGCACAAAGAATTTTTGCTCAGGCAACAGGTACTCCACGAACTCCTTAATTACCTGCTCAGATTGCTTACCACTTCTAGTGATGATTGCAGGATTGGTGGTAACTCCATCAATAGTCAAAAGCTCATCAAGCTGCTTAACTGCCTCAAGATCAGCTGTATCCAAAATAAACTCCATGCGTGACTCCCCTTCATCACGAGGGCATCTATGTGCTAACAACTATTCTAGCCGTTGTGCTTCTCGCCATAAGCTGGTATTTCGTCTTATCTCCAAACGGCGGCGTATGTGAAGTGCTAATCAAAATCCATAGCATCAACCAGTGGAATTCTGATGGTAAATACAGAGCCCTGTGGGGTGTTTTCAGAGACTGCTATAGAAGCTCCATGCCGCTTCAAGATGGTCTTAACCAGTGAAAGACCAATGCCTGCGCCGCCAAACTCTCTGGATCGTGACTTATTCACCCTGTAGAACGGCTCAAATACAAGTTCTCTTTGCTCAGGAGCAATGCCTACTCCTGTATCGGCAATTATAATCACGCCTTCTTGACCCTTGGTTTCTAGAGTAATGTTGACTGAACCTTCTTCATTGTTATAACGAATGGCATTTTCAACCAGGTTGTAAAGAGCTCGATATAGCAGATTGGTATTTCCTTTAACGATAAAAGCCTGTGCCTCAGATTGAGCCTTGGGCTGTACGTCAATCTGCATGTTAATCATATTATTTTGGGCAACTAGCTTAAGATCATCCACGACCGTTTTAACTACTGAATCAAGAGAAACGTCCTCAGTCTCTCCTAGCTCAGATGTCTCCGCAAATTCCAAAAGGTCAGTGATGATGGAAGATAGGCGGTCAATGTATGTCTCCATTGTTGTTACAAGCTCGTCATATTCACGCTGTTCTCGCTTCTTTTTCTTAAAAACATCCAGCTTTGTTCTCAGTACGGTAATTGGTGTTCTGAGCTCGTGAGCTGCGCTTGCCGAGAAGCGCCTCTGCATTGCAAATGCTTCATCTAATTGCTCAGTCATCTGATTAAATGACTTAACCAGCTCTTGAATCTCTTCTCCACCGCCCTCAATTTCAATGGAATCAGACAAGGTATTTGGGCTCATTTCTTTCATGTGAGCAGAGAGTTGTTGAACTGGCTTGGTATAGTGGCCTATTAAAAAATAAGCTACACAGCTTCCTGCAACAATCACAACAAGCAAGATACCCAGCGCGTCAAACAAAATAGAATGTTCGATAGTATCTACATCCAAAACGATAGAAAGAGCTCCCTGATTGATGGCGTTGGCTGCAGCTAGTTCCAGCAGCTCAGAAGTTGAGCGATACACAAGCCAGGTCAAAACAACGCAACAGCACACCAATAAGCCCACCATAAGAAGAGTGAGTTGGGCACGTATCGAGCGTATTGGCTTTGGGATTATTTCACTCATCTTAGTCATCGCTGTCCCTCTTAAAGCAATAACCCTCTCCTACTTTGTTGGAAATTGGGTCATATCCAAGAGCTTCTCGTAACTTTTTTCTTATAGCGAAAATATGCACACGCACAGAATTGCTGAATAGATCCACATTGCTATCCCACGCGTGCGCCATTAGCTCTTCACTACTCACAACCGCTCCAGCATGTCGCATCAGATACTCTAAAATTGCGAGCTCTTTCTTGGTGAAATTAACCTGAGCGTCTCCAACAAAAACTTGCCGAGCCGTAGTGTCAAACCGAAGTTCTCCCAACGTCAAGGACACTTCTCCATGTGTATATTCGCGTCGCAAGAGCGTCCTCATACGGGCTTCTAGCTCACCAAACGCAAAGGGTTTTATAAGGTAGTCATCAGCACCCGCGTCTAATCCAACAATGCGATCAGATACCGATGAACGCGCAGAAAGAATCAGCACCTTAGTCTCTGAGTGCTCTGCTCGTAGCGTACGCAGCAAATCAAGTCCATCGATACCAGGAAGGTTAAGGTCAAGTAGAATCAGGTCATATTGCTCAAGCTGAGCCATTTCAAGAGCCTGAGTGCCGTTGTCGACAAGATCAACGTAATAACCGTCCAGCTCAAGCCCCTCTCCAATAGAGGCAAGAAGCTCTTTTTCATCTTCCACTACAAGGATTTTCAATTCTTCCCTTTCAAATGCAGCTTGATGCTATTTGCACGTATTAGAGTGCGCCTGGACCAAGCTCAAATGACTCAGTCCAGGCGTACTTCATACAACACTTCAAATGCTAACCGATTGAGCCCTACGGCGAGAAGTTCTTCTCGCCGTATGCCGTGAGCGGTATGTAAGTTTCTATAACCTACTTTGACTGAGCAAGAGCCTGGTCAACGCGCTTTTGAAGTTCGCTGCCTTGAAGCTTGCTGGAGCCACCGGTGATTGGATCGCCTACGAGTCTACCGTTCTGGTCGATGACCATAGTAGTTGGAAACGCTGTGAGGCCTTCAATAACGTGACCGCCATCGCTGTGAGGATCAAGAGCGACGTTTCCGTAGGTAACACCCTGCTTCTGGAGGATATTCACGGCTTCCTTCTTAGCGTCGTCTGTGTATGCGGCTTCGGCGTTTACACCCAAGACATTGACACCTTTGTCCTTATAGGTATCAGCAAGTTCTTGAAGCATTGGCATCTCCTGAATGCAGCCAGTACAGCCATTGAACCAGAAGGTCAGAACAGTGACCTTATTCTGTCCAAATACGGTGTTGTCATAGGTAGCGCCAGTAGTGATATCTGTTGCCTTAAAATCTGGGAAGGTATCGCCGTCTTTGAGGTGCAGTTTTGATGCTGCCTCAGGTGGAACTGCAGAAGAATTCTGCTGCTCGGCAGTTGGAGCGGTTGTTGTGCCTGTGTTGCCAGTACCACCAACGCTGCATCCAACAAGCGCAACTGCCATAAGTAGGCCAGCAACATACGTCAGGGATTTTGTTACAAATTTTTTCATTTCATAGTCCTTTCTGTCTTTTCTACGTACGAAACGTAGCTATACACGTTTTATGACACTTACTTTGATGAGTTTGTCGCCTGTAGATCAGCCAATTGCTTTGCTGTGGCAACCTTTTCCGACTGCTCAATTTTCTTGTTGATTAACAGGAGCTTTGCATCAATCGCATGAACAGGACAAACCTTTATGCACTCTCCACAGCGAATGCACTCAAGAGCTGCGTTATTCTTCGTAATATCTACGTCCATCTTGCATGTACGCGCACACTTTCCGCAGCTTACACAGGTCTTCTCGTCAACTCGATACTGCAAAATTGAGATGCGATTGAACAGAGAATAAAAAGCTCCGAGCGGGCAAATCCATTTGCAAAAAGGACGATAAAACATGATGCTCAACAGTACGACAGTTGCCAGAATGCTGAACTTCATCGTAAAAAGTGTGCCCAGAGCTGCCCTAATGCTGACATCTGCTAAAGAAAGCGGAATTGCTCCCTCAAGAATTCCCTGTGGACAAACATACTTACAGAAATAAGGCTCTCCCATTCCTACAGCATTTTGAATCAAAGCTGGTAGAGCCCAGACAAGTACAATTAATATGACGTACTTCAAATAGCGCAAGGCTTTGAGCTTTTTAGTGCTAAATTTTTTTGGGAATGGAATCTTGTGGAGAAGATCTTGTACCCAGCCAAATGGACAAAGAAATCCGCAGACAAACCTGCCTAGCAAAGTTCCAATGAGAATCAAAATACCCGTAATGTAATACGAGAAGCTAAATTTAGAAGATCCAACTACTGCCTGAAATGCTCCAATAGGGCAAGCACCCGTAGCTGCTGGGCAAGAATAGCAGTTAAGTCCAGGGACACAGACTGACTTTGCAGGACCGGTATAGATAGTTCCCTTGGCAAAATTTGTTAGGTGAGGGTTGGTTAGAAAGGTTGCGCATGCCTGTACGAAACCTCTTTTTGTGATAAATTCTCGCACTTTCTTTCCAAGAATTTTTATCCCTGAGAGCACTTTCACTGCAGGTCATCTAACCAATACCTACACACTCAAGGCAGATTCGTACCGCTTTTCCCAATACGGTCTGAACCTCTCCGCGAGAAGCGCCATAGACTACAAATGCACATCCTAACAGCAAAAATAGAATAGGCAGGACACGTAGGCGGCAGCTCCAACCACAAGCTTGCTTTGATTTCATTGATACTCCCTTCTCCTGGCTCTAGTACAACAGAAGGGGTGTTAAATCCCTGTTAAGCTGATTTAAGTTTTCCAGGAAGGGTTGCAAATAGCTGCTCAAATAGCTGCTCAAATATCTTTTGAATTTCTACGAATACCATGGCAATGCCAATGACCCTTAAATACATCTTGAATGTGGCTTAAATGTGCCTCAAATGTGCCCCAAAAGATGCCATGAAACTTTTTATATAAATATCCGAACTTATAAAATATGCAATCACATAAAACCGCAGGTATACAGCTTGCGATAAAATTGGACCTTCTCGCCATCGACTCACGAGGCAAATTTCGGGTCCGCAAAACACACCTAAGTCGGATAATCTGTTAAAAAGACGTATACATGACGCTGAAAATAGCTAAAGCATGCAGATTATCGTCATTAGATGTGTAAAATGCCCGCATCTGAGCAGAATATCCGACTTTGGTGTGTTCCGTAGGTGCGTAATTTACCTATAGTTAAATCTTTTATATAACGCTATTCATTTTCTAGCATATTAGGTTAAGTTTATGCATAGATATGCATATCGGGTAGTGCGACCGCCTAGCTGCCTGGCTATCTTGATTAGGAACATGTCGATTCTTCAGCAGGACATATTAAAGCTGCGCTATTTTGTACGCCAGGCCTAAAAGCCAACACTAACG
>JAGZNE010000081.1:0-5561 GCA_018363825.1 Atopobium sp.
CCTTGATAGCTGCAAGTTGAGAAATTGGGGTTGGCTGGCCATAGTAGTCTACCTTGATGTGATCAAGCGCATGTGGATTTGCGCGACCAGTACGAACACGACCAAAGTTATTCTTAAGTGCCTCGATGCACTTCTCCATAGACTGCTTAGCTTTATCAGAATGAACGCTCATTAGTCCTCCTCAACGACAGTAGTACCGACTTCTTCTCCGGAAATTGCCTTCATGAAAACGCCTTCAGACTGCATGTCAAATACAAGAATTGGCATCTTATTGTCTTTGCACAGCGCAATTGCTGCAGCGTCCATAACCTTAAGTTCTTTGGCGAGAACATCTTTGTAGGTGACAGTGTCAAACTTAACTGCATCTGCATGAGTAACTGGATCGCAGTCGTAAATACCATCTACCTTTGTTGCCTTCATCAGAGCCTCTGCACCAATCTCGCAAGCGCGAAGAGCTGCAGCAGTATCAGTAGTGAAGTAAGGGTTACCGGTACCTGCAGCAAAGATGACAATACGACCCTTCTCAAGGTGCCTAATAGCACGACGGCGAATATAAGGCTCTGCAACCTGAGCCATGGAAATTGCACTCATAACACGGCAATCCATGCCATTGCGCTCAAAACAATCCTGAAGTGAGAGAGCGTTGATTACTGTTGCAAGCATGCCCATATTATCGCCCTGGGCACGATCCATGCCAGCGGCTGCCTGAGAAACGCCCCTAAAGATGTTTCCGCCGCCAACAACAATGGCAACCTGAACGCCAGACTCCCAAACAGGCTTAATTTCTTTAGCAAGCATTTCTGGAATTGAAGGGTCAATACCAAAAGATTGCTCACCCATCAATGCTTCACCAGAAAGCTTTAAAAGTACTCTTTTGTATTTAGCTGAAGACAAAGCTTCCTCGCTCTCTCCGTTTGCCATAGTAGTAATAATTTTAACAAACGACACCGTAAGTTTTGCAGGAATCGCGTTAAAAAAAGAGCCGGTTGAAGACAACCGGCTCAAAATAATTGAAGTAAAAAGTCTTACTCTTCACCAAAAGCAAAACGCACGAAGCTGACAATCTTAACCTCGTCGTCAACCTTCTTGGAGAGCAGCTTTGCGTACTCAGAAATGGTCATATCTGGGTCCTTAACAAATGCCTGCTCAGTAAGGACATACTCCTTGTAGTACTTCTCGAGACGACCATAAGCCATCTTCTCCTGAATAGCCTCAGGCTTGCCGGACTCAGCAGCCTGTGCCTTATAGATGGAGAGCTCGTGATCAACGATGTCCTGTGGAACATCCTCACGGCGAGCAGCAACTGGAGCAGCTGCAGCTACCTGCATTGCAACATCGTGTGCAAAGTTCTTGAAGTCCTGAGACTCAGCGGTCTCTGGCTTGTTGAACTCAAAGGTAACAATGTCAGCAAGCTTGCCACCAAGGTGGATGTAGCTAGCAAGTGCGCCGTTTGCAGCCTCAACACGCTGGAAACGAAGAACACGCATGTTCTCGCCGATGTTGTGGATCTTATCGGTGATTGCCTCGTCAACGGTCTCGTCGCCAAGCTTAGCAGCCTTGAGCTCCTCAACGTCAGCTGGGTTGCTCTCAACAACAACTGCAGCAAGATCGCCAGCAAAGCCGGTGAACTGTGGGTTAGTACCAACAAAGTCAGTCTCGCAGGAAAGCTCAAGAATTGCGCCAGTCTTGCCGTCTGGGCTGATGAAGGTAGCAATGGTGCCCTCGTTGGTGTCGCGGCCAGCACGCTTAACTGCCTTAGCAACGCCCATAGTACGAAGAATATCTACTGCCTTCTCAATATCGCCCTCAGCCTCGACGAGTGCCTTCTTGCACTCCATCATAGGAGAGCTGGTCATATCACGAAGCTGCTTAACAAGTGCTGCGGTAATCTCTGCCATGTTTTCCTCCCAAAAATCTACTGAATAACTAAATTATTTAACCCGTTGCTAAGAGTTACTCAGCAGCTGGGGTCTCGGACTCAGCGCCCATCTCTTCAGCAGAAATCTGCTCCTTGCCGCTACCTGCAAGAATTGCGTCTGCAGCAAGCTGGCACATAAGAGAAATGGAACGAATAGCATCGTCATTTGCAGGAATGCCGTAATCAACAACATCTGGATCAGAGTTGGTGTCAAGCAGGGAGACAACTGGAATGTGAAGACGGTTTGCCTCACGAATTGCGTTCTCTTCACGCTTGGAATCAACAACAAAGAGAGCCTGTGGAAGAGAAGTCATATCACGGACGCCACCGAGGTTAAGCTGAAGCTTCAGAAGCTCCTTGTTCTTAAGAGCCTGCTCCTTCTTAGGAAGAGTTGCCATGCGGCCATCCTCTACCATTGCCTCAAGCTCCTCAAGGCGCTTGATGCGGGAACGCATGGTGACAAAGTTGGTGAGCATACCGCCAAGCCAACGCTGGTTGATGTAAGGCATGTTTGCACGAGCTGCCTCAGTAGCGATTGGCTCCTGAGCCTGCTTCTTGGTGCCGACGAAGAGAACGCGGCCACCCTTAGATGCAACATTCTTCAGGAAAGTGTAAGCAGCGTCTGCGCCAAGCATGGTCTGCTTAAGGTCAAGAATGTAAATGCCGTTGCGCTCACCAAAGATGTATGGCTTCATCTTAGGGTTCCAACGACGAGTCTGGTGACCATAGTGGCAACCAGCATCCAGAAGAGTCTGAATAGTAATCTTTGCAGCCATTTTTACCTCCATTGGTTGTTCCTCCGTACGAGTTCAAGCCTTGTTAAAACCACCCAACACCTGGCTTAGCGTTAGGCACCACGGCAAACAAGTAGTCGTACGTGCGATTTTGTGCTGTTTGGTAACAGCATGTTGTGCTTCTACACAACTTTTGAAAGTATAGCAGGAAAACAAGGGTTACGTCTATAAAGAATTTAGACCATAACCTCTACAAATACTGCGTAAATGCATCAAACTTCTTTGCGCAAGATATTTCGCAACAACTACCCAGATTATTTTGATCTTGGATGAGCTGCTTTTGCTGCTTCTTTGAGCCTGTCAACTGACAAATGCGTATACACCTGCGTAGTTGAGAGCGACTCATGGCCTAAAAGTTCCTGCACAACACGAAGATCTGCTCCACCACCAAGAAGTTCTGTGGCGTATGTATGTCTCATAGCATGTGGCGAGAGTGAGCTATCTAGTCCTGCAGCCGTTAGATACGACGAAAAAACCTTGCGCAAAGAATCCGCGCTCATATTATTTCCTCTTACGGAAATAAAAAGAGCCGAATGTGCACGGCCCGCTTTATCTTTCAACAAAAGCGTAGGTCGAGAAGAACTTAGGTACTTTTTGAGCCACTCAATTGCAGACTCATAGAGAGGAACAATTCGCTCTTTAGAGCCTTTACCAAAGAGACGCACTGTTCCATTTTGCAAATCAACCTGTTCAAGCTTGAGAGACGCCACCTCAGAAATACGAGATCCTGTTGCATACAAAAACTCAAGAAATGCTCTATCTCTAAGCCCTACCGCGGTTGAAACATCACATGATTCTAAAAGCCTATTTACATCGGAATCAGTCATAGTATGTGGAAGATTTCGTGGTGCTCGAGGATTGCTCAGTGAAAGAGCTGGGTCTGTGGCAATCAGTTTTTCTCGCTGCATCCATTTGTAAAAACCACGCAACGCAGATAAATGCCTATTTAGTGTTTTTGCTGAATATTGAGCCTGTTTGAGATAGGCCAAATAAAGACGAAGGCTTCTGTGATCAACCCGAGTTACCGCAACACCTTCCCTACAACACCACTGCTCAAATGCCAAAAGATCAGTCTGATATGACCTTAGGGTATTCTCGGAGAGATTCCTGACCTTACTTAGATACTCAATAAATTGTTCAACGTGACTACCCTGCTCTTTTGAAATAGCCACGTTAATCACACTTCATGCAATCAAAAAGTTCCTGACGAAAAGAGATATAGTCATCAAAGTCTTTATGAGCACGCTCTGCCATCTTTTGACGACGCTCGTCTTTTCTTTTTACATGCTCATCCAGTGGCTCAAAAATTCCAAAGTTAACATGCATGGGCTGATAATCTTTGGTGTTTGGGTTTGTTGCATAACCCACAAGAGAGCCAAACGAAGTGGTCAAAGGAAGCCTGACTTC
Source organism: Atopobium sp. (assembly GCA_018363825.1). Classification (GTDB taxonomy): domain Bacteria; phylum Actinomycetota; class Coriobacteriia; order Coriobacteriales; family Atopobiaceae; genus Lancefieldella. The sequence goes on from JAGZNE010000081.1 coordinate 4,120, forward strand.
CTCTTTGCCCAACAAACGAGCATACATGTTTAGTGCAGCAAGCAATCCAGATGCTATAGCCTCAACATAGCCTTCTGTACCCGTAATTTGACCTGCAAGAATAGTGGAAGTTCCCGGAATTCCAAACGAACCATCAAGCGCATGAGGAGAGTCAACAAAAGAGTTTCTGTGCATGACGCCGTAGCGAACAAACTCAGCGTTTTCCAACCCTGGGATGAGGGTAAATACGCGCTTTTGTTCTCCCCAGGTAAGATTTGTCTGAAAACCAACCAGATTAAATGCTGTCTTAGCTGCATTTTCTGCGCGAAGCTGGACTGCTGCCCAGGGGCGTTTACCCGTTCTGGGGTCAATAAGTCCTACTGGCTTCAAAGCGCCAAATCTAATGGAATCATGTCCTGTTCTTGCCACTTCCTCAATAGGCTGACAAGCTTGGAACAAATCAGACTGCTCAAAATCGTGGCCAATAACACGTTTAGCAGCAAGCAGCTCATCTACAAATGTGTCGTATTCCTCTTTATTCATGGGGCAATTGAGGTAATCACCAATTCCCAAGTCCTCATAACGAGATTGAGAAAATGCAATTGAATGGTCAATTGATTCATAAGACACAATAGGCGCTGCTGCATCAAAAAACGACATTCTGTTAGTTCCAACACGCTTAGAAATTGCTTCGTACAAGCTATCTGAGCACAGTGGTCCTGCAGCAATAACTGTTGGCTCATCAGATAACTCCGTGACCTCTGCATGAGTTACCGAGATGTTTGGATGATTTCTGATCTGCTCAGTAACAGCCTTTGAAAAATCTTCTCTGTTGACCGCAAGAGCGCCGCCTGCAGGAACAGAGTTTTCTTCTGCAATACGAAGCAGAAAACTACCCATCTTTTTAAGCTCAGACTTTAAAATTCCAGCTGCAGAATCTTCCTTAGTGGACTTCAGAGAGTTGGAACAGACCAGCTCAGCAAACATATCTGTGTGGTGTGCTGGAGAAGAAACAACAGGGCGCTGCTCAATGAGCTCTACAGAAACACCACGTGAAGCAAGCTGTAAAGCACATTCGCTTCCAGCTAAACCAGCGCCAACTACAGTAACTTTTTGTGTCATTGTTCACCTATCACACACTACGAATCCAAATAAAACTCTTTAGAAGGAGTATACCTTCCATCCGGTAATCTTTTTACCATTCCACGAGCTTCATAATCAGTAAGAGAATTTAACACGGTAAGTACGTTTTCTGATAGCCTCCATGCAAGCTCTTCTGGTCTTGAAGGAGAAGCAATAAGTGCAGATAAAAGTGGTGTTAGCTTCTTATCTTGCTTCAATTGTTCCTGAACTAGGCAATCAAAATCTAATGAAATTGCAATGCCCAACGATGTCTCATCAGGAATAATTTGAGCCCCTTCAGAGATGAGTCTATTCGTACCAGCAGAAGCAGGAGAAAAGAT